>CAYODN010000037.1:0-11050 GCA_964402735.1 uncultured Candidatus Peribacteria bacterium
CCTCTGAGCTGATAAAGCTGTGCTAGTCCAAACCTTTCCGCACTATCCACAATCAAAGTGTTCGCATTCGCCAAGTCGATTCCGTTTTCAATAATGGTTGAACTGATTAGAACATCGTATTTTCCCTCGGTAAAAGCCATTATTCTTTCTTCAAGATCACCGCTTCCAAGTTTTCCGTGAGCAACAACAATCCTGGCCTCGGGCACAAGTTGTTTGATTTTTTCCGCAAATCCGTCAATGGTTTGAACCCTATTATGCAAAAAATACACCTGCCCCTTCCTCGAAAGCTCCTTCAAAATAGCCTCTCGCACAAGGTTCGTGGAAAATTTTCTCACCTCGGTTATCACGGGAAGCCTTCCGTAAGGCGCAGTCGTAATAGTCGTAATGTCCCGAAGCTTGTTTAAACAAATATTTAAAGTTCTCGGAATCGGAGTCGCGGTAAGCGTGAGAATATCCACTTCTTTTCGAAGAGCTTTTAGTTTTTCCTTTTGTTTCACGCCGAATCTTTGCTCCTCATCGATAATCACAAGTCCCAAATTTTTAAACGAAATATCGGGCTGGATAAGCCGATGCGTACCGATAATAATATCGATTTCACCTTTTTTAAGCTTCTCCACGATCTTTTTCTGTTCGGATGCGGTTCTAAAACGACTAAGCATCTCTATTCTCACATGAAAAGGCTCCATCCTTTTTTTGAACGATTTAAAGTGCTGATCGGCCAAAATAGTAATCGGCGAAATCAGCGCCACTTGTTTTTTATTTAAAACTGCATTGAAAGCGGCCCGCATAGCCACCTCCGTTTTTCCAAAGCCCACATCTCCACACACAAGTCGATCCATCGGCACTCCCGAAGCCATATCCTTTCGAACATCCTCGATAGCCTTTATCTGACCCGGAGTCTCCTCATAAGGAAAAGTTTTATCGAATTTTTTCTGAATATCCTCGATCGGATCATATTTGGGCCTTGCCGCAGACTTTCTTTCCGCATAAAGCTTAAGAAGTTCCTTTGCGATTTGCTCGGTTTCTTTTCTCACCTTACTCGTAATCGTACTCCAATCGGCGGAACCAAGCCTTGTTAGCTTTGGAAGTAAATCATCAGAACCGATATATTTATTCACCTTATCAGCTTGATCAATCGGTACAAAAAGTTTGTCGTTTTCCGCATAACCAAGAGCCAAATACTCTTTGGTCACGGAGTCCACCGTCTTTTGTTGAAGTCCCAAAAATTTCGCAATTCCATGATCACTGTGAACAACATAAGATCCGACAGTAAGACTCATCAAAAAATCATCAAAAACGCTTCTTGTGGCCGATTTTTTTTCTTCGAGGCCTCTTATAAAAGGAACATCGATATCTGAAATCACCAAAATTTTCTGACTCGGATTTTGAAAAGATTGTGGAAAGATGTCCAGCTTTGAAACGGGAAGAATAAAAACGGAACTTTCATCAATCGATTCATCATTTAAATCGATTTTAAACGGAACTTTCTGATCGGAAAGCAAAGATTTCACATCATCAAAAAGCTTGGTAAAAATCAAGATTTTCCATTTCGAAGCGATTTTATCTTTCAAATCATTCGAAAAATCCGGCGCCGTCCGATATTTCAAAACGGAAAGAAAATGCAAATGTATGTGTCTATCGTCATCTTCGTTAAAAGAAGTGAAAGTGATTGTGTTCAAGGATGAAGAAGCCTCTTGCATAAGCCCGTTCCACATATCGAAATAATCTTCGCCCAAATCAATTTCATCATCTATAAGGAGACCGGTTTCCAAAAAATATTCCAAAATATTACTATCCGAGTAGTCAACATTAAGTGAGAAGATTTGCACTTCACTTAAAGACTTTTGAACTTTTGAGTAGTCGTCATTGTGCAAAACTTCAATCTTTTCCACATTATCAAAACCCAGGTGAATCCTTATCGGAGACTCGGTATTCACCGGAAAAACGGTTATACTATCACCTTTTTTAAAATAGGCTCCTTTGTGCAAAACCTCCTCGTCGCTCACTTCGTAGCCGAAAGAAATGATTTTCTCCACGAAAGAAACTGCATCAAAGGCACCTCCTTTTTGCACATCAAAAAAAGACTTTTTCACACTTGAGTAGTCGGGAAAATTTTGAAGTATCGAATTAAAGGGCACCACAAAAATCGCATTTTTATTCGTAATGGCACGATATACGAATTCCATCAGCAAAAGTATTTTTTCCCTCTCAAAATCATTGTGAGAGGCGTATTCCTTTCGCTTTTCATCCTCAAGGGCGTTATACATAAAAACCGGGCGATCGCTCCAAAGCGACAAAGCTCTGTGCACAAAATTGGCCTCTTCTTTACCGTTTGTAATCCAAAGAACATTGGAAACTCCCGAATTTTTATCGCGCAAAATATCACTGATCAAAAGAGCCTTTCCCGAGCTGTTTGAAGCACCGGAAAAAGACACGTTTTTATAAGTTCGAAAAAGCTCGCTCGCTTTTTTTAATTCTTCCCGCGAGAAAAAGGAAACTAGATTTCTCATCCGAAATGTTTAAATAGCTTTAAAATGGCGAAAATTAAACCTTGAGAGGCATAATTATGTAAACGTAATCTTCCTGCTTAACCGGTTTTACCATAGCGGGAGATTCCCTATCATTCACTATTATATCAATTTTATCGTCATTAATAAAGTTCAAAACATCAAGCAAATACTGCCCGTTTAAAGAAATTTTATTGGGCATTCCTTGAAGTTTTACGAGCAGTGAAGACTTTTCCTCACCCACTTTCGTCTCCTCACTGGAAACAAGAAGCCTACCGTCCTCGGAAACACTCAAAAACACGGAATTATTGTTTTCCTTAGCGAAAAGACTCACTCTTCGAAGCGTTAAAGACAAATCCGGAGCACTCACTTCGAATTTTGTTTTTTCATCGGTGGGAATAATTTTTCTATAATCCGGAAATTTGCCTTCTATAAGCCTTGAAATAAGTTCCACTCCACCCACTGAAAATAGAATTTGATTTTTTGAAATATCGATTCTCACCTCTTTTTCATCCGATTTGGCAATGATTTTAGCCAATTCCGACATTGTTCTTGCCGGAACGATACATTCAAGCTCGGAAACGGTACCGGATTTAATCTCGATTTTCCTTTCTGCAAGCCTATAACTATCAGTGGACACCATTTTGAGTTTATTCCCCTCAAGCGTTAAAAACACACCCGAAAGCACGGGACGAGAAGTGTTAACCGAAGCCGAAAACACAGTCTGGTTGATGGCGGTGATAAATTGATCGATGTTCACGGTCAAATAGTTTTCCTTTTCTATTTGCGGAATAATCGGAAATTCCTCGGCGGAAATACACTTGATTTTTGTATTTGAAGAAGAGCTATCCATCGATAAATTAAAATTCTCGAGCACTTCCATGTCCACTTTTTCATCATTTAAAAGCGAAATATAACCGGTAATGAGCTTAGCCGGTACGGTAATGGCACCCTCTTTTTTAATCTCTGCATCGATTGTGCAGCTAATCGCAATCTCAAGGTTTGTAGCCCCGAAATGAAGTTTTCCCTCTTTTGCGGAAATCAGCACGTTGTTGAGTACGGGAAGAGTATTATTCGGATTAATCGCCTTGTTCACAACATTTAAAGCGAAGTCCAAGTCTCTCTGAAAGCATGAAATCTTCATAGTGTTTCAAGATTAAATTAATTTCTGAAAAATCTTATTTTCATTATATGAACCCTTAAAAATAAAACAATACTTTTTTATTCACACAACACTTTGTACTCAAATGATTTGTATTAATAGTATTTAAAAGAAAATAGAAGTAGTAGGTTTTTACTTTTAGCCACTTTCTTATTCTTATAATACTTGGCTTTTCATAAACAAAATCTGCCATTTTTACATCAATTAAAACATTTTATTGAATTTTGTTTGTGTAAAAAATGTTTAAAACTTGTTCAAAACCTTGTTGCAAGAGTGCAAATGTACTAATATACCAAGGCAAAATTTACCAATTTACACACTTATGAACGACATACTGTTTAATGTTTTCGCACCGATACTCGGATTGGCTTTGGGACTCGTTTCCGCCTTATCACTCATTAAAATATCCACAAATCCGCATGCCCTTGAGCAAAAAAAGCAAAAGGCGAAAGAGCTTGTGGAAAATGCGGAAAATCAGGCGAAGGATATGCTTTCACAAACAAATCAAACCATAAACCAAGATAAAGAATCCTTTGAAGCCGATCTTAAAAGAAGAAGAGAACACAGTGAAAAAGTGAGAGAATCCTTAAATCTAAGAGAGGAAAGCCTCAAAAAAAGAGAAGACAAACTTCGCCAACTCTCCCTTCAACACAAATCCGAAAACGAATTTTTGGAATCCGCTCAAAACGCCGTGAAAGATCTTGAATCCAAATCAACGGCAAAACTTTCTCAAATAGTGGGCGCCACAAAAGACGAAATGAAAACCGAAATCATCAACTCCTTAAACTTTGATCTCGAAAAATATTATGAAGACAAAATTTTAAACATCGAAGAAAGCCTCAGGGATGATGCCGGAAAAATCGCAAAAAAAATCATTACCGAAATCATGCAAAGAATCTCTTCCGCCACCTCGGTTGAATCGAGAGTCGTAAATATCATTGTACCAAAAGATCATATTAAAGGAAAAATAATAGGAAAAGGTGCCGCCAATATTCTCCACCTAGAAAGCAAAATCGATGTGGATATTATCTTCAATGACGAACCGAACACAATCACACTATCCGCCTTCAATCTCGTAAACAGATACACCGCTCAAAACCTTATCAAAGTAAACGGCGATATTTCTCCGAAAACAGTGGATATGGCAATGGAAAAAGCGGAAAAGGAAGTGGAAAGAGAACTCTTTTCTTTGGGAAGAAGAGCTGTTCAAAAAATGAATCTTAAAGTGGATAACAAAGAATTGATCTCCACCATTGGACGCCTCGAATTTCGCACCTCCTACGGCCAAAATATTATGAAACACTCTATGGAAGTCGCATACATTGCAATGCTTCTTGGAGCCGAACTCGGGCTCAATATTGAAACCTGCAAAATCGGAGGATTTCTTCACGATCTGGGAAAAGCCATAGACCAAAATCCCGATGTACAAGGCGCGCACGATTTTCTCACAAAAGAATTGATGGAAAAGTTCGGTTTCTCCAAGGAAGAAGTTCACGCCGCATGGACACATCATAATTCACAGGCACCGGAAACTGCCGAAGCCCTTATCGTAATGGCCGCCGATGCCATTTCCGCATCAAGACCCGGAGCACGCCAGGAATCAATTGAAAGATATATGGAAAAAATTCAAGCGCTCGAAGAAACCGCGCGTTCTTTTGAAGGAGTTAAAAACACCTACGCCATTTCCGCGGGCCGCGAAATAAGGCTCTTTGTAGATCCTGAAATTATCAAAGACGAAGGACTCAAAGATTTAGCCGACTGCGTAGCTAAAAAAATCGAAACAAATATTGCATACCCCGGAACAATTAAGGTAAAAGTTTTCCGTAAAACACACAATACCGAATTAGCCAAATAAAAAATGAAACTCTTAAAACTTTTTGGAAGAAGAAAAAACAAAGAAACACCCGCTCAAAAACCAAAATCTCGCGTACTGGAAAAAGTGGTAATGGGAGCCATAATCGGAGGTGCCATTGGTTCCGTGGTGGGAGTGTCCATACTAAAAAGCAGGAAGGAAGAAGGAAAAAAATCGAAATTTTCACTTCTACGAAAACTTCTCGGTATAAAAAAGAAAATTCCAACGGAAACAGATAAAAAAGATTTATGAAAATAATTAAGACCACTCTTACTATAATCCTTTTTTCGCTACTGCTTTTGCTTATCGTAGCCTCTTTTCTTTTGGCATACAAAAAAGCCTTTCATCTCACCTATCCCTCAAATACGATAGTTTCGGGTGAGGATATTAGCGGAATGCGACCACCGGAGGCGCAAAAAATCTTTGAGGAACGCCTCACAACCTTTCTTGATTCTTCTACAAAATTCACACTCAAAGAAAAAACGATAGAAATCAAAAATTCCGATATACCCGCTGAATTTAAAATAAAAGAAACGCTTTCGGGAATCCGCTTATCTGATCTTAGCGGAAATTTTATTCCAAAGCTTTTCTCGGAAAAAATGAAAACGGAAATAAACCTCCTTGTAAAGCCTGACAACGAAAAAATCCTTGCGCTCTTGGAAGAAAAATTCGCTATTTCCGATATCAGAGCGAAAAATTCCACATTGATTTTTAACGAAGAAAATTCGCTCGAAATTACCGAAGAATTAAGCGGCTTTAAACTAAACACGGAACTTCTGAATAAAAGCATCCTCGAAAGTTTTTCAAAAATGGCTCCCCAAGAAATCACCCTAAAATTAGAGGAAGAAAACCCGAAAATCACAAAAACCGATATGGAAAAGATTCTTCCGGAAATAAGCGCAAAACTAAAAAATAAAATCACCTTGATAGATCCGGTTTTTAGCGACGACTGGACAATTAAACTTGAGGACTATCCCGAGTTTGTTTCTTTTGAAAGCTCTGAAGAAAAGGCTCTTCAAATCAAAATAAACAAGGAAGCTTTTCTCGCATTTGTTGACGAAGAAATTTCAAAATGGCTCGATCGTCCCGCAGAAGCTGTAAATATTACGAAAAACGAAGACGGAAAAATTGAAATCACCGGAAAAGGAATCGATGGCACGGAAATAAAAAGAGAACTTTTTGTATCCCTTCTTGAAAAAGCCGCAAACGCATCCGCTTCGTCCGTCCTTATCCCGATTACACCGCTTGTGCCGGAGCTGATAGTTTCAAAAGAACTCGCCGATTTGGGAATCAAAGAGCGCCTCGGTGTCGGCCACACCTCTTATTACGGCAGCCCCACAAATAGAATTCATAATATAAAAGTCGGAGCAAGCAAGTTTAATGGCCACCTGATCGCACCTGGCGAAACTTTTTCTTTCAACACAACTCTCGGGCGAGTCGATGGCTCAACCGGTTATAGAAAAGAACTTGTAATCAAAGAAGAAGGCACCATCCCGGAATTCGGAGGCGGACTTTGCCAAGTTTCCACCACGGTTTACCGTGCGATTCTTTTTAGCGGACTTCCCGTTGTTGATAGAAGGCCACACTCATATTCCGTTTCATATTATTCCCAAATTCTCGGACACGGACTCGATGCCACCATTTATTTGGGCGGACAGGACCTCAAGTTTAAAAACGATACAAATCACCACATATTAATTCAAGCCTACGTAGACGGCAATTACGAGCTTTATATTACATTCTACGGCACGAGTGACGGTCGCACTGTTGAAATGGACGGTCCGTATCTTTCAAATTATCACTCCCCGGGGCCAACGCAAATTATCACCTCAAACACTCTCGCCCCCGGTGAAAGAAAGCAGGTGGAAAAGAGCCACACCGGATTTAACGCAGTGTGGTACCGCTTCCTCACTTATGGAAACGGAGACAAAATTAAAGAAACGATCACCTCCGCTTACAGAGCCGTTCCGGCGAAGATTTTAGTTGGCGCACAGGATTAAATTAATTTCGTCTTTTTCGAAGAAGCCTTTTGGCTTCCTCGTTTTCAGGATCCAAAAATAATATCTTTCGAATTACATCTTTCGCCTCTTCAAATTTATCCATTTCAAAAAGAATTTCACTTAGTAAAAACATATATTCCGTATTGTCCGCCTCAAGCTCCAAAGCCTTATTCAAAGAAATAAGAGCCATTCTGTTATTTTTTAGAGCACGATATACCTGGCAAAGTGAAACGAACCTTGCGGACCGCTCATAGTCAAGCATAATAGCCCTTTTATAAGCCTCAAGAGATCTCTCGAATTCCTGCAAATTATAAAGAGCAAGCCCCAAATGGCTTAAATAAACGGCATTTTCCTCAAGCTCGCAAAGCTCTTTAAAAATGGCGCAAGCGGCACTGTACATTTGTTTGTGCATGTAAAGTACACCAAGCTTATTCATGGATTCTTTGTGTTTCGGGTCTATGGAAAGGGCCTGTACAAAGGATTTTATCGCTTCCTCCTCGTTTCCCGCTTCCAAAAAAGAAGCACCCTTTTTGAAAAGGTTATTCACCTCTTCTTTTTGCTTTCTTGAAAGTTTCACTTTCTTTTTGATTACAACGGCAAGATCATCGGGGCGATTTTTCGCATCGTCCTTGATCAAATCTTTTCCGCGAAGTACAAAAACTATTCTATAAACAAAAATCGAAAGCAGAGAAATTATACTGAGAAACAAAAGTAAATAAGTCCACATTTGTTTTATGTTAAAAATTAGTCCGAAATTTCGTTTGAACTTTCATCTTTTTGGCCTTTGTTTTCTCTTTGACTGGAGGAAATCACCTTTTCTATGTCGCCCGCCTCAAGCACAAGATATTCTTCGGATTCGCTAAAATAAACTTTCAGTTTTTGGTTCAGTACGTCAAGCGACACAACCCTTCCGCTTCCTCCGGGAGTATTCACGCCGCGCTTGATTTTCACAATGTCCTCTATATCCGGAAGTTTTGATCGGAGATCTTTATAAGCCTCCACCTCGTATTTAAGACAACAAAGGAGTTTTCCGCAAACACCCGAAAGCTTGGAACTTCCTTTGCTTTCAAGCGCCTGTACTCGCACCATTTCCATGTTGATGGACTCGAGTTTGTTAAGAAAAGTATTGCAACAAAGAGATCTTCCGCACTTTCCAAAGCCCCCGACGATTTTTGATTTATCACGAGGACCAATCTGCCTAAGATAAATTTGTTTTTGAAAAGTTTTGGCAAGGTCTTTCACCAGATCCCTAAAATCGATTCTTTCATCCGCAGTGAACATAAATAAAAGTCTCGAGCCGTCGAAAGAATAATTCGCGGCGAAAACTTGCATTTGAAGAGCATATTTGTTTACGAATTCTTTGCAAGATTTTACGGCGTTTTGGCTTAATTCGCGATAGTTCTCGAATTTTTGAACATCGTTTGCCGTAGCCGGACGAAGAATTTTTACGTTTTTCAAAATCCCATCTTCGCTTACGGAAGGGCGATCCACGCTTTTTACTATTCCGAATTCTTCTCTATCTTCGGCGTCTTTGAAAACGATCATATCCCCCGGGCGAACAGAGAGCCTGTCGGTAAAAGGAATTTCGATATTTTTAAGCCCGTATGTATCATAAATTGTCACTACTTTTTCGTTCATATTTTTAAATTAACAACATTAAATTTTCCAAGACCAGTTTTGCGTTTATATTACGCTTCAAAAGAATACCATCTCCCGGGATTTTTGAAAGTATTTTTAGTGCAAGCTCTTTTTCCTTAGTGTCGCCGAAAATCATTTTTTGTCTCATCAAATAAGTCAAAACCTCAAACATAAGGGCGATATTTTGTTTCGCATATTTTTTATCCGATACGATTTTTTCCACGAAAGCGAATCGGTCACAAATTAAACCTTCTTTTATCAAGGAAGAAAGCTCCTTTCTCATTTCTTCATACTCGGCTCGCACCGATTCGTTTGAAAGTATCAAAAAAGTTTTGCCGATTCTTTCAAGCGAAAGATCGAAAAAATCCTCCACCGTTTCTCTTTTTTCTTTCGGAAACTTCTCACACAAAAACTCAACACTCCGCTCTTTCTTGGGCGGAAAAAGCTTGATGTGTCGCGCTCTTGAAAGCACCGTTTCCGGAATCAAAGTGGAAGAAAGACAGGTCATCAAAATCACGGTATTTTTCGGCGGTTCCTCAAGGATTTTAAGCAGGGCGTTCGCAGAGGCGATATTCATTCTTTCCACATTTTCCATCAAAAACACCTTCACGTTTCCGCTCGGACTCATGCTTAATTTTTCAATAAGATCACGCACCACTTCCACTTTAATCAAACTTTCTTCCACCGCCATATCTGTAAAATCCGGGCAAGTCCCTTTCTCGATTTGAGAAACGATTTTCGCTTCCTCGTCTTTTGAGTTTTTCGTAATCAAAGCCTTCGAAAAAGCCCTTGCTATAAGGCCTTTCCCGATTCCGCCGGGCCCGGAAAAAAGATAAGCATGAGAAACATTATCCATTGAAATATCCCGCATAAGTTCGGAAATTTGTGTTTCGTTACCGATTATTTCAGAAAAATAGTTCATAAAATTGAAATCCATTCTTTTTCCTGCCTCACAAGAAGATCCTTTGCCATTTCCGGATGCGCCATAAATTCTTTCACAAACCTTTCAAGCCGCACCCTGTTTTGAGAACCCTTTACCAAAACCAAATCATTCTTTTTGATTATGTCTTGATACAGCTCCACCGCCTCTTTCACATTATTAACAAAAAATGCCTCTTTTTCATTCATACCTTTGGAAATAGCGCCCTCTCTGAAAAATTTGGCATCACCACCTACGGCAATCAAAATATCCGCATATTTGGGCAAAATTTCCCCGATCATTAAATGCAAATCTTTGCTTCTTTCTCCAAGCTCATTCATTTGGCCGAGCACAGCCACTTTTCTTTGCTCTTTTTCCGCCACCGATTTGAAAACGTTTAAAGCCTCTTTAAGAGCTTCAGGAGAAGAATTATAAGAACTGTCAATAATTGCCACCTCTTTTATTCCCTCAATCACGCTCATTCTTCCGGGCGGAAGTGTAAATCTTTTCAAAGCCTCACAAATATCCTCGTCTTTCATTCCGAAAACATTTCCGCAGATATATGCCGGTGTAAGCACAAAAGCCTGAAAATCTCCGAGAACGGGAGCTTCGATAAGAGTTCTGTTTTCTTTGTAAAACAAAGAAAAACGCACACCCGAAAGAGAACTTGTTACAGCCGAAATTCTCACGCTCGCCTCTTTGTTTGTTCCAAACGAAACAACTCTTCTTTTTGGAATTTGTTTGGACAAAGTTTCAAGAAATTCATTATCGGTATTTAAAATTGCCACTCCGTTTTCGCGAAGAGAAAGCGCAAGTTTCGATTTTTCCTCGAATATTTCCTCAAGCGATTTGAATTGTCCTTCGGCAAGATGCACGGGCGCAATACTTGTTAATACAGCCACATCCGGCTTAGCAACCGAAAGAAGAAAATCCATATCCCCGGGCTTGTCCACTCCATATTCAAGAAGAAGA
>CAYODN010000038.1:0-10798 GCA_964402735.1 uncultured Candidatus Peribacteria bacterium
GAAATAGTATCTTGTTGAAGGATCAAGGCCACTTACCACGAAAGTATCAACATTCGCAGTTGAAACCTCATTTGTATAATTGCTCGGATTTGAGGCTCCCGATCGTTTTCCATAAAAAATCTTATAACCTTTAATTTTTACATTGTTTGTATCGGCAAGCTTGGCCCAACTCAAAGTTGCATTTGTATTTTGAACACTGGCTCGAAGGTCCTTCACCTGGCCCGGATTTACAAAAATCGGGCGAAGAGGATCATTCGGATCGGCAGGTCTCACCGCCGGCGACTCTTTCGTCTCTGAAGTTTCAACAACTTCTTCCTCGGGCATTTGCACCGAAATTTCCCTGGCGAAAGAGCTGAAATATCCGGATTCATTCAAGGCGAAAACCGAAAGATAAATTTTATCCCCGGGTCGAATCACGAAAGGATTCACCACAAAATTCAAGTACACCTGCTCGGCTGTACTCGAAAATTTAGTAGAAGAAACCGTATTTGTTAAATCGTTAAAATCGGAAAAATAAGAATAACTTTCCATTGAAGCGGAAGAAGCCTTCGAAGATTTGGCATAAGCTATACGATAGGAAACTATATCGGAAGAATTCTCAATCGGCATTTTCCATTGCACTTGAAAGCCATCGCCTGTAGAAAGCGGTTCGCCATAAATTTTTTCATCTGAACCCGGATACACATCTTCGCTTCTATCATACATTTTAGAACAAGTACCCGTGTCCCCGATTAGTTTCACCCAAGCCATCCATCCTTGGTTTGTGAAGCTTTTATCTCCCGAGTCTTTTACGAATGTTTCCTCGGTCCTTAAATCATCAGAGTCGAACTGGCGGGTTAGCGCCTTGGAAATTTCATCATTCGTAGCTTTATCAAAGTATTTTGTATTTGAAAGCCACAAAGACGAAACTCGGTTTCCACAGTAATTTTTGATCAATCTGACGTATCTGAATGAAATTAAGTTCCAACCAGCTTTTAGATCATTAAGTTCCGGAATTCCCAAGTTTTTACCCGATGGCTCTCTTAAATATGGCTTCAAATCGACCACTTCAAACTCTCTCGAAGCGATAAGAAAAAATCCGTTATTTGCCTTTACCAAAGTTTCAGAAATTTCTTCATCGGTCAAAACATCGGTTTTTATATAGTCGCCTTTCGGATAAACTTGAAATTTCTTTATTTCAGGCTCATATCTCGCAAACATAATTCTAAGATTTCTATCGGGTTTGATTTTTTCGATAATTTCTTCAACGGTTAAATCCTCGTCCGCGTAAAAACTTCTCACCCCAGCAGGGCTTGTGTATGTGGGAGTAATCTCTTCGTATCGGTCAAAATCCGCGTTTTTAAAGGTTACGTAAGAACCTGTCCCGATAAAGGCGGTGCTTGCGTCAAATTCAAGCACAGGTGGCTTGTCTTCTGTAAAAAACACAGTAGAAAGAACAGTAACAAGGCCAAGAATAATAATGGCTCCGATACCGTAGGTTTTTAGTTTGAAATGATTTTTCATATTTTTGTTTTAATTTTATCTACGAATTATACCACAAAAACAGAAAAAGTAAAATACGAAACGGACTTAAAATTAATAAAGATTTTTATAACTCGAATCATCGCGTTTTACGATACGAATAACCGTAGCAGTTTCGTTTTCAACCTGAAAAATTATCCGATAATTCGAAACTCTGATTCGATATAAATTTGAAAAACCTGAAAGTTTTTTTACATTTGGTAATTTTCGAAAATCCAAAATAAGTTGTTTGACGATTAACAAAACGGCTTTGCGTTCTACGGGACTTAGTTTTCTTAAGAACTTTTCAATTTTATTCATTTTCAATTTTTCTTATCATATCTATAATTTCTTGAGGTGAAACACCTTTGCCTCCATTGTCTCGATCAGCATCAAAAATTATTTCTTCTTTTAAAATTGGCTTCAATAAGAGATAATCCTTATGGGATTCAATAATAAAATTGTCAGTATTAAATTTTTTCCTCCAAACCATGGGAATAGTAATTTGTCCTTTTGAAGTCGCTTTTGTGAATTTTGTAATCATAATAATTGTAAGAAAGTAAGAAATTCATACACATTCTACCTTATCATTAAACAATAAGTCAATTAAAAAAGGCCGGTTGCCTTAAGCTACCGGCCTTTTAAAGAAAAACTAATTGACTCCTATCCCGCAAACATCACATACAAGTGAGGTGTTGGTTTCGTCACAAACAAAATTTCCCGGGAAATAAGCGTTCTCGCTACTATCTTTCAATTCCTCAAAAAGGACTTCTATGTATTTTTTTTGCAGTTCACTGAGATCCGCATACCGTTCAGACCTTATACTACAAGCCAAATCGAGCAAACGGACTTCTCTGCCTTCCTCGTCTACAAAACAAGAATCGTCATTCAAAAATCTTAAATAATCTGCCTGAAAATCACTTCGTGTTTCCATACTCAAAATTCTCTCCTCACCTAAAGAATAAAAAAGTCCCTCGGGCAAATACAGTTCATATTCGATTCCTTGTTTAGTGTTTGCAAAAATTTTAAGTCTTGCAAAATCATCCAAAGTGCTAACATTATTGAAGATTATCTGAGAAGTAATGGGCGAACCAGCGCAGTCGGTATTGGCTAAATCGGAAATAAAGTCTCCGTTTGAATCAAGATGTCCAAACCTGATTAATGAAAACTTATCTTGATCAACTTCAAACCTTTCTCCTGAAAATAAATTCATTGGAGTAACAGTAATTTCTTGAAAATTACTATCATCATGATAGGCAATATCCACAAAGAGTTGTTCCTTTGGGGTTTCTACACCTGCCTCTCCGGACCCTTCACTCTCTTCTTCCGAGCCTTCACTAAATCTGTTATTTAAAGTACCAAGTCTTGTTCTAAACACCCAAGTATCATTTTCACATACATATCTAGCCCCTGTAATATTTGAATAAACACCGCCGGAAAGAGTCCAATCACTAAGGCTTTCGTTTAAAGTAACTATATCTCTTATACATTCCAAATATCTTCCATTTACGCAAAGCGCGCCGTCTTTGTTCTTTTCACCGTTTACACTGCAAGAATTTGGGTTTTCCTCCGGACACATAATTCTTGGACAAGCCAAAGTACCGAATCTGCAAACGCAAGTGGCGCACTCTTTCTGCACGGTGTTTCCGTTTAAAATATCAATTCCTCCGTTTGGATCGGTGCAGGATGTTTTTCCGATATATGGCGGAGTTGCTCTACTCGAAGTTACAAAGCTTGCAAACAAATCATCCTCGCTTTCAACATTGTTTCTTTTAAGTTCTCCTGCCGGGAAAGCGATTTCATATCTTGTAAGCGGCTCAAGAAGCGAATATTTCACATTAACAAATCCGGCATTCTCATCAAAAGTTACTTCAAGAGCTTTATCTGTGGCGCCACTGTCTCCGGATTTTTTCAAAGTAACCCCCGAAAGGTCATCCGAAGGAATTACATTTTCTTCATTGAAAAAAACCGTAACCGAGTTCTGCGCTTCATAAGGCACATTTATGCTTGGAATTACAGAGTTTACACTTATTGATGTGCTTGACGATCTCACCCAAGCGCTTCCGTTACAAATAAATTCTGAAGAAAAAACGGAAGAACCGATGGTTGAGCTGTCACAAGGAACAAAGTTGTTGTTTACACAAATCAAACTATTGGATTCTTTAAGTTCCTTATCAACGCATCTTGATCCCGAAGCAACCCGTGAGTCCACGCAGGAATTTTTATCACCGCTGATATAAAACCAAGCCAAATATTTATCCTCTGAAAATTCGGGTTCGTAAATATCAATTTGTTTAAACTCAGATTCTCTTAAAACCCTTTTGTTTTTAAATTCCCACACTGAAGCCACACGATTTTGGCAACTTTTAAAAGTGTTTTCCAAATCATCGGAAGCGATCAAATTCCATCCTTTTTCAAGATTATTCATACGAGAAAAAGTGCGAAGTGGCATTTGAGAAGCTTGTTTTAAATTCCAAGTTCCGAAATTTTTAGAACCTGCAATTATAATTCCCTCATAAGCTTTTACTATATAATCAGATTCATTATCTTCGCTTATTTCTTTTGTATTACTATACCTTCCATAAGGGAAAGTATAAAAAATTCTATCCTCTTCATCTTCAAGCGGATCAAGATTTTCTCCGAAATGCGCAATTATCACCTTCAAATCTTCATCGGGCGCGATAGAATTTGCGATTTCAAGCATAGTCATATCCCTTTCGGCGTAAAAATAACCAAGCCCGCGATTTCGCATTGTTGGTGTCGGGAGATTAATAGTTCTTTCAAAATCGCTATCATCGAAACGAAGATAAATGCCGGTTTTGATTAGCCCTTGCATTAATTCGGTATCCAAACTAAGCGATGGGGGAGCGTCTTTGTCACTTGAAAACTGATCCCGAAGCACACCGTAAGCCACAGCGGAAACGGCCACAAGTGCAATTAATAAGCCAACAAAACTTTTGTTGACGAGAAGGCCTTTTTTGGCCTTTAATTCTACATTTTTCATGGTTGAGGGTAAGAAAATGTTTAATTAAATATTACATAAAAAAATTCATCCACAAATCCCAAATTAGACAAGTGGGTTGACTAAAAAATAAAATAATGTTAGAATTAAATTAAACAAAAATAAAAATTAATTATGGAAAACGAAAAACTGCACAAAACTCTTTCTTTCTTTCTTGGAAACAAAGCCCTTCTTTTTGGAACCGTTGTTGCAATAATCGCTCTTCTGTTCGGTATGATATCTTTGTTTTCGCTTTCCTCGACAAGTCAGTATCAGGGCCTAATTAAGCAGGTGGAAAGTACAACACAGACAATGTCGCAAAAATAAATACTTTCTTAAATACACTCTTTGGACTAAATTAAGTTTGATAAAATCTTAAACTTAATTTGAATATGTCCTTTGAAAAGCGTCTTAAAAGGCTAAACGAATCTCAGAGAAAAGCGGTTGATACTATCGATGGGCCGGTTTTGGTGATTGCGGGTCCCGGTTCCGGAAAAACAGAGCTTTTATCCGTTCGTACAGCTAATATTTTGAAAAACACAGACACACTCCCTTCATCGATTTTGTGTATTACTTACACGGAAGCCGCGGCGGAAAATATGCGCGAAAGGCTTAAAAAGCTCATTGGCAAAGATGCCTACAAGGTTTTTATTTCCACTTTTCACGGCCTTGGAAGTTTTATAATTAATCACTATCCCGAGTATTTTTATTCCGGTGCCAAAATGTCGCCTATGGACGATATTACGAGAGTTGAGATAATTAATAAAATTCTGGATGGTCTCGAATTAAAAAGTCAGCTTCGTTCCACTCATCCCAGCGAAGGCTTTACCTACTACCACGATATAAAGGATAAAATTTCGGAGCTTAAGGAATCCGGAATTCGCCCAAGCGAATATTTGGAAATTTTGAAACGAAATAAAAAATTTCTGGAACTTGTAAATCCGCTTTTCGAAAGCCTTTTTGCAAACAGAATAAGCAAAGAAACGATTACAAATTTCGAAAAAGTGCTCACGGAAATTCGAAATATCCCCGAAGATGAAAACACGCTTCGCAATTTCCCCACAATGAAGGAAACCCTTATCGATAATATGAACGATGTGCTTTCAAGAATTCCATTTGAAAAAACGAAGCCCATCACGGCCTTTAAAGAGGAATTTTTCGCAAAGGACGAAAACAAAAACCAAAAGTTTAAGGATCTCCTTAATATAAATAAAAATTTTGAACTATGCGAAATTTATGAGAGTTATGAAAAAATTCGTGAAGAAAAAGCTCTTTACGATTATTCGGATATGATCCTTGAAACCATTTCGGTTATCGAAAAAAATCCCACTCTTCATTTCGAATTAGCCGAGAGATTCCAATATATAATGGTGGACGAATTTCAAGACACGAACGGAGCGCAGATGAAACTCCTCGATTGTCTTATCGATGAAGAAATCACGGAGTACCGCCCGAATATTCTTGCGGTGGGAGATGATGATCAGTCGATTTTTAAATTTCAAGGCGCAAAAGTTCAAAATATTTTAAACTTCCATAAAAAATACAGGGATACGGAGGTGATTGTTTTAAGCAAAAATTACAGGTCCGAGCAGCAAATACTTGATAGAATTCGCGATTTGATTATCCAAGGAGAAACTCGTCTTGAAAATAATTCGGATTTGAAAATCGATAAAACACTGGAGTCTTTCAAAGAAGGTGGTGATGGTGAGTTTAGCTTTACAGCTTATCCATCGAAGGAATACGAATTTGAGGAAATTGCTAAAAAAATAAATACACTTATTCAAAACGGAGTGCCTCACGGAGAAATCACGGTCCTGATGAGAAAACACAAAGAACTCGAAGAGATGGCGAAATTTTTGGATATGAAAAACATCAAGCTAAGTTATGAAAAACAAAAAAACATTTTGGACGAAATCCATATAAAAGAACTTCTGAATATTTTAAAATTTGTAAATTCGCTAGCCAATAAATCTCTATTTGAAGCCGATGAACTCCTCCCCGAAATCCTTTCTTCAAATTTTTTAAAATTTTCATCTCTGGAAATTTGGAAGCTTTCTCTTTCTGTGCCTTACGGAAAATCCTGGCTTGAAAGAATGACAACTCATGAAAACAAAGAAATAAATGACTTCGCGAAATATTTAATAGAGCTCGCAAAAATTTCCAAAATCGAGTCCGCGGAAACGATGATTGATTTTGTGCTTGGAAATAAGGAAATCACGCTCGAAGAAAACACCTACACATCTCCTTATAAAAATTTTTATTTCAGCGATAAGGCTTGGAACGAAGAAAGAAGGCTTTATTTGGAACGATTAAAATCGATTCAAAAGCTCGTTTCAAAGGTTCGGTCCTTTAAGTCTGAGGAAAATTTATCACTAAGCGATCTCATAAAATTCATCGAAACTCACGAAAAATACAGCCTTCCGATTTATGTTACCGATAAATTTATCGACGAAAGCGCGGTGAATTTGATTACGGTTCACTCTTCAAAAGGCCTTGAGTTCGATACTGTTTTTATGGCCGGATTAAGCGAAAATTCTTGGTCCAAAAACAAGGTGTCAAAAATAAAACTCCCGAAAAATTTGCCCGTTTCAAAAGATATGGAGGACTCCGATGATACGCTACGCCTGCTTTATGTGGGAATGTCTCGCGCAAAACGAAATCTTTATTTGAGTTTTCACAAGAACCCTATGGCGAAAAGCAAAGGGGAAGAGCTTTCACACTTATGTGTCTTTAAAATGGACGATTCAAGGCTTGAGGAGCAGTCACCTCAGGACTTATCGCTCCTTGTGAACAAGCTCAATTCATACACGATTTTAAGTGAGGATGAAAACGCCTTCCTTAAGGATATTACTCAAAATTACCGTCTTTCCGTAACGCATTTGAAAAATTTTCTCGATTTGATTCATGGTGGACCCGATGTGTTTTTAAAACGAAACCTTCTTCGGTTTCCGGAAAAGAAAAGTCCATATTCCGAGTTTGGTTCGGCTTGTCACGAAGCGCTGGAGCTCGCCCATAAAAACGCAAAACTCTACGGCAAAATGCCGGAAAAATCCTTTCTCGTTGATTTGTTTGAAAAAAGAATTTCAACCAAAAGGATTCTTCGAAGCGACTTTGAAAAATATTTAAAAGCCGGAAAAGAATATTTATCGCAGTTTTACGATACTGTTTTCAAAGATATAAATCCCGCGGATTTCACGGAATTCGATTTCGGCAAAGAGGATATCACCCTCGATGGAATAAAAATTAAAGGAAAACTCGATCGCATTCATCTTCTCGATGACGAAACCCTCGAAGTGATCGATTACAAAACCGGCCGCGCCTTTGCAAATTGGGATCAAATGCGAAAATCAAGCGCCGATAAATTATGGCATTTCGAAATGCAGCTTTATTTCTACAAAATCCTTGTTGAGTCTTCACAAAAATTCGGCGCAAAATTTAAGGTGAAATCGGGAAGATTCGAATTTATCGAACCGGACAAATCAACCGGCAAAACATATACACTTTCTCTTTATTACGAACACGAAAAAGAGGAACGCTTGAAAAAGCTCATCAAAGTGGTATCAAAGCACATTAGCGAACTCAAATTCCCAAACGTGGACCACTACCCGAAGACATTCCAAGGAATAAAGGCCTTCGAAGACGACTTGCTAAATCTAAGCGAATAAATAAAATAAAAATAATTAACCCGTCTACTATGAAAAAAATTCTCTCAAGTATAAGCGTTTTTACGATTATGCTACTTGGCCTTTCCTCTTGCGGAGGGGAAAAAGTGATCCCACAAACTCCGATCGACGATGTCGTACCGCCAAAAAACACCGAAGTAATTCTCCCGAGTGTAAAGGCTTCTTCATTTGCCACATACAGTGAAGACAAAATTTCCTACACTCCGAGCGTGCCGAAATATTCAGTGAATATGGATGAAAACGTGGAAAAGAACCCGAATTTATACATAAGCGAGGAGGTGAAAGAAAGCCTAAATAAAAATTATTTTGCTATAAATGCCGATGACACCGCGGAGGAATTTTACTCGATTTACGAATCAAATCGATACGAGGTGATTCCGAATTTCGTCACTACCGATAGCGCGCTACACACCTATCATTTGTTTTTCAATTACCTTCTTAAAGATCTTGAATCAAAAGAACTTTACGAGGCATTGGAGGATTTTTCCGATTTAATGATAGTGGAGTCCAGAAAACAAATGGAGGAAACGATGGGTACTTTCGCTTATGATCTAGCAAAACGAAACCTTGCATATTTCTCTGTTGCCAAAAAAATAATGATGCCGAATTACGAAATTGCGAAAGATGTGAAAGATATAACGGAAAAGGAACTGGCTCTTATTGAGGCCGCCGATGGCATCACACAGTCAAATATTTTAGGTTCGGAAGAAAATCCTTATGATGAAGATTACACCCAATACATTGCTCGTGGCCACTATACACAGTCAGATGCCCTCACAAGATATTTCAAGGCAATGATGTGGTACGGAAGAATGAATTTCCGTTTAAAAGATTTAAGTGAAACCGGATCGGCTCTTATGATCACTTCGGCGATCGGCACAAATAAAGAAATCGAAAAGGTTTGGAATAAGATTTTCGAACCCATAAATTTCTTTGTTGGCGAGCCGGACGATTTATCATTCTACGATTATTCAACAGTGGCGGAGAATGTTTTTTCTTCGATGAGTTTAAACGAAGTGCTAAAAAAAGGAGAACAGGGAATCGCTGAATTTGCTCTTCAGGCGGGCTTTTTGAAAGATCCAAAAATCAATTCGATGCCGATTTTAGCACCATTTGTAGTTCCGAATGATCGAAATGTGGAAACGAAAGGCTTTAGAGTTTTCGGCCAGAGATCAACAGTAGACGCAATGATTTTCCAAAAATTGATTTACAGAGATGTTGATCAAAATGAAAACGGAGACCTTAGAATGCTTCCTAAATCACTTGATATTCCTGCGGTTTTTGGAAGCAACGAAGCCAAAAAAATCCTTCAAGACCAAGGTGATTTCACTTACAAAAATTACACTGAAAATTTCGATAAACTTTCCACTTTAATTTCCAAATACACCGTTGAAGATTTCGGAAAAAATCTTTATTGGGGCTGGATGTACGCACTCAAAGCGCTTGTTTCACCATACGGAGAAGGATATCCGAGCTTTATGACAAGCACAAATTGGAAGCTTAAAGAACTTCTCACTTTCCTTGCAAGCTACACGGAGCTCAAACACGATACGATTCTCTACGCAAAACAAGTTTATGCGGAAATGGGTGGTGGCCCCGAAATTGTGGAAGTGGATGATAGGGGATATGTGGAACCGAACCCCGAGCTTTACAATAGAATGAAATCTCTCGTTCGCCTCACTATTGAAGGCTTGGCGCAAAGAGAACTTCTTTCGGAAAAAAATAAAGAAAACCTAAAACGCCTTGAGGAAATGATGAAAATCCTTCGAGATATTTCAATAAAAGAACTTGAAAATAAAAAGCTTACAGATGAAGAATACGAATTTATCAGAAACTTTGGCGGATCCTTGGAGCATTTATTCACGGAAACGCTTTCCGATCTCGATAAATTAAAACCGAGAAACGAAGTGCTAAACGGTCACCCATCCTCGATTGT
Organism: uncultured Candidatus Peribacteria bacterium; assembly: GCA_964402735.1. Classification (GTDB taxonomy): domain Bacteria; phylum Patescibacteriota; class Gracilibacteria; order UBA1369; family LOWO2-01-FULL-3; genus JAVEWJ01. The sequence continues at coordinate 10,121 of CAYODN010000038.1, forward strand.
TGCCGATATCGCCACGGATCCAAACGGAAGTGTGCTTGAAGTGGGAGTTGGTCCCGTTAATAAAATATTTGTTGTATTCCCGATTGAAGGAAAGCTCAAAGTTGGTGTCGGTGGCGTATTTTCACACTATGAATTCCCTTGGCCGATGAACGATAGACTCACTGATGAAAAATGGAGAACGATTTTGTTCCCATGGGATCCGGAAAACACCGAAACATACGATTTCGTTCCTGAAATTGCGAATTGGAGAAAAGAATTTACGATTAAATACGATTACAATTGAACGAACTGATTTCATTGATAATAAGCCTTGTCTCCCTTTCCAAAAGCGCTACTTGCGATCTTGATTTGGATGGAAAGGGGGACATCGCTTTCATTAGAAACAATAAAGCGATTGTCGAAGTGAATGGGGACTTCGTTTTCAAAAGCCCCGAAGAACTAAAAGTTGTTGAGGTTTTTTGTGAAGATATCGACCTGGACGGCGAAAAAGAAATCGCCCTTTCCCTTTGGAAACACGGCAGATACGGAAATGCAAGACCCTTTTGGCTGAAAGAAAACGAAGACACTTACAAAATGCACCTGTTTCTTTACAAATATAAAAATGGCACCTTAAAACCCTTCTGGCATTCATCGGATTTGGCCCGTCAAAATTTAAAAATGATTCCGATTCAAGGTGGA
>CAYODN010000039.1:0-10584 GCA_964402735.1 uncultured Candidatus Peribacteria bacterium
TTTAAATGTTCGTGAGAAGTATACTTTTTGATTAAAAAAATTCCAGCAACAAGTATTGTAAGCCCGGCAAAAATCTGTGGAAGTCTTATTCCAAAAAGTAGCCATGTGTCGTCTCCTCGAACAAATTCTTCCAAAAATCTGAAACAAGCGAAAATGATTATACCGAGAATCGTTAAAAAGCCGTGTTTTGTTTTTTCTTTTATTCTTATTGATTGGCCTAGAATAATCAAAAAAATCGCAATCGCTATATTGTAGATGAAAGCATAAATTTGTGTCGGGTGAATGGGAACTGTGTATTTGATGGTAGGGCTTTCAAAGTTTACACCCCAAGGAAGAGATGTTTCTCTGCCGTAATTTAAGCCGTCGAAAAAAGCACCGAGAGAACTAATTGCAATAATAATTATTATTGATGGAGTAAGAACGTCCATCCAACGGGTAAAACTTTGGTCGTTTTTTTTGCAGAGAAAAAAGAAGAAAATTAAAAATGCGAATATCGCGCCCCATGGGTTTAGCCCTTTGTCCCAAATATATAAGGTGGAAAGTATATTTTGAACGCTGAGTTCGTAAAAATAGCTTTGGAAATTTTCAATAATTGAAACGATTCTTGCACCGAGAAGGGAAGTTAAAATAATTAAAAAAGCGTTGTCGCTTAGAAATTGGATTTTTAAATTATTTAATTTTGAAAGTTTTATGAGTGTATATGTGCCTGCTATTACTGCAATTCCGAAAAATAACCAAAATGTGTAAATCGTGATGCTGTTTGTTTGAAAGAGTATCGGGTGCATTTTTAAAAATTAAATAATGTGATGATTATTAGTATTGGTGTAATAAAGCTTAAAATTATTGTTGCGATTTTGTTTTTTTCAAAATAGTTTTTCTTTAGGGAAAATGCAGAGTGAATGAGAAAAAATGCAACCAGCATAAATTTAAAGATGCCGTTTTGGTTTATCTGAAAGCCTTTTGTGTTTTCAAGACCAAATATTTTTTCAGTGCCAATCATATAAGCCAAAAAATAATATGTGAGGTAAACGGCCAAAATAAAGCCCGAAAGAGCTGTGAGCTCGGAGATTATGTCGTCTTTCAAGCGGTTTGTTGTTTCCGGGAGAGTGGCTTTTTTAGTTTCGGGTCGATTCTCTTTGATGGCTTTTATTTTTTCTTTGGATTCTTTAATTTTTTCGTTTACCGATTTTATGTTTGAAATGATTTTATTTCTGTATTCTTTAGCGGGTTCTTTGAATATTAATTTTATGAGGTCAAATCTTTGTTTTTTGTAAGCTGAAATTTCACCTTTTATTTCTTGAATTTCTTTAGGAGTTTTTAGTTTTTCTTGAATAAAATCAAAAAAACTCGTAATCGTTTTTGTAAAAATATTATTACTTATTGCGGCTTTTTGTTTGTATTTTTTTTGCCAGTTTTCAATCTTGGAAGTGATGTCTTCAGAGAGAGTTTTTGGACTTTGCGTTTTCTTAAGCTCATCAAGAAGAGAACCCGTTTCCATTTTGAGTTCGATTTTTTTGTCGTGATAGCCTTTTTCTTCAAGAATTTTTGTTTGAGATTCGATAAAAGTGAGGAGTTCTTTTGCTGTAATTTGGATGTACTCTGTGTTGTTTGAGTTTTTGATTCTAAGAAGTTTGTCGATTTTTTTGTTTATTTCGCTTTTTGTGTCGTTTTCGAATTCTTTATCGTATTTTTGAAGTAAAATCAGTACTTTTTTTAGAACGGTTTCAACTTTTTCTTTCACGAATTCTTGTTCTTTTTCATCCTTTGTCGCCTCGGATACTTCCATTTTTTTCTTTGCCATTTCGTCTAAAAAATTTTGAAGTATTATTTTTCCTTGATTTTTTGCTTTTTCAATTTCTTCGGGTGTGGAGTTTTCTTTCCAAATAGCTAAAACCGTGAGGTCGTACTCGTTTTTTAGACGTTTTGAAGCCACGTCAATGTTTAAGGCGGGAATAGTACCCTTTACAATTTTTGAGTGGATATCGATAGCTTCAAATTCGAATTTTTCGTGTCCTTCAGACTTTAATTTAGATAAATCTTCCGTGTACTCCGAGAAATCCAGGATCGAAAAACCCATGTCATTCAATTCTTTTCTGGCTAGAAGCTCGGAATTTGCTTCGATGGTGCCGGAGAGCCTTTTACCTTCTTTGTTTGTAACGGTATATTTAAATAAACTCATAATTTTGAGGGGAAATTACAAGCAAAATATAGCAGATTTCTTGAGGCAAAAATAGTAAATAATTTTAAGTATTATTTTTGATTTTGAAAAAGCTCGTATATTAATTTTTTCGAGCAATGGACAGCTTTTTCCTGCGAAAAGATGTCTTTGTTTTGCAAAAATTATATACTAGGTTTTTGTATTTCCATTCAATTATTTTTCAGTTTCTTCTTTTACCATCTTTTTTGCCGCTTTGATAAAACCTTTGAAAAGCGGGTGCGGATTTCCGGGACGAGATAAAAATTCCGGGTGGAATTGGCAGCCCAACATAAAGGGGTGATCTTTTATTTCTGCGATTTCCACAAGATTTTGTTCCGGATTTATTCCCGAGAAAACCATTCCGTTTTCTTCGAGTTTTTCTTTGTAATCGTTGTTGAACTCATATCTGTGTCTGTGTCGTTCGGTGACAATATCTTTTTTGTAAAGGTAGTGGGCGAGTGTTTCTTCTTTGAGTTTGCATTTGTAGGCTCCAAGACGCAGTGTTCCGCCTTTTTCCTTTTCTTTGGATTGACCGGGCAAGAAATGAATAATGTATTTTTTCGGGTCGAGTTCGCCATCTTCATCAAATTCTTCCGAAGTAATTTTCGGGTCGTTTAGTGTGTATCTTGCGAATTCGATTGTCATAATTTGCATTCCGAGGCAAAGGCCAAGATATGGAATTTTGTTTTCTCTTGCATAGTAGGCGGCGAGTATTTTGCCTTCGATTCCTCGTTTTCCAAATCCTCCGGGAACAAGAATTCCGTGAGCACTTTTTAGATTTTCCCAGGCTTCTTCGTCATTTTCTTCCAGCTTTTCCGCTGAAACCCAGATTAGATCGAGATCGTAATATTGTGAAAAACAAGCGATTTTGAGTGATTCAATCACGCTTAAATAGGCATCGACAAGCCCTGTGTATTTACCTACAAGTGCGATTTTGAGGGATGGTTTTTTGAGTTTGATTTGATTTACGATTGTTTCCCAATCTTTCAGATCGGGTGTTCTGGGGCCTAAATCCAGCTTTTCGGCGATCAAATTAGTAATGTTGTATTTTTCAAAATTCAAAGGTATTTCGTAAATTGATGAAACTGTTGGAGCAGGGATTATATATTCTTCAGGTACATCGCAAAAAAGAGAAAGCTTTGCTATGTGTTCTTTTTTTATGTGTTTATCGGCTCTCGCAAGAATCATATCGGGTTGGATTCCGATGGATCTCAGTTCTCTTACAGATGCTTGAGATGGCTTTGTTTTGAGCTCTTTCGATGCGCCGAGATAAGGAAGAAGCGTTAGGTGTATAAAAAATGTGTTCTCTTTTCCAAGTCTGATTCGCATTTGTCTTATTGCCTCGAGAAAGGGGAGACCCTCTATATCTCCAACTGTGCCGCCGATTTCGATGATTTGGATATCGCATTTTGATTCTTCGGCGGCTTTGATAATTTTATTTTGAATAGCCTCCGTAATATGCGGGACGATTTGAATTGTGCCTCCCAGGTATTTTCCTTTTCTTTCGTTTTCAAGAACTTCGCTGTAAATTTTTCCGGTTGTTACAGAAGACAGTTTACTTAAATTCGTGTCGATGAATCTTTCGTAATGGCCTAAATCCAGGTCTGTTTCTCCGCCATCTTCGGTGACGAAAACCTCTCCGTGTTGAAAAGGGCTCATTGTTCCCGGATCTACGTTTAAATATGGATCCAGTTTTTGAGTGAATACTTTTAAACCCGAGGCTTTAAGTAAGGCTCCGATTGATGCGGTGGCGATGCCTTTTCCGATAGAACTGCAAACACCTCCCGTAACAAATATGAATTTTGCCATTTTTTAGGGGGATTATTTAATGAAAAATCTTCGAAAATCAGTGTAAAATTTGCCCCTGAAATTTGCAAGTTTCTTTGTTTTTTTGGTCTTGAAAATTTGAGAAAATTTACAATAATCCGACTATTTTTCTAACTTCTTCCATTTTTGCTTCGGCAATAGGCTTCGCCTTCTTTTTTCCTTCTTCGAGTATGTCTAACAGATAGGACTGTTTGGTTGATAATTCTTGGTATTTCTTCCTGAAATCTGCGAAATATTCCATAAATTTTGCGAATAATTCTTTTTTAATTTCGCCGTATCCCACATTGCCTTTTTTGTATCTTTCTCTAAGAGTTTTTTCCTCGTTTTCGTTTAAAAAGAGCTTATAAATTGCAAAAATTTTGCAGGTATCGGGATCTTTGGCTTCTTCTATGCCCTTCGAATCGCTTACTATACTCATGATTTGTTTTCTAAGAATTTCCTCATCCGAAAAAATTTCTATGGTATTTCCATAAGATTTACTCATTTTTTGTCCATCTACTCCGGGCACGGTTTCCACATTTTTAACGATAAATTCTTCCGGAATTTTGAAGGAATTGCCGTAAATATTATTGAAGGATTTTGCCAAATCCCGGCATATTTCTATGTGTTGTTTTTGGTCTTTTCCTACCGGTACGAGATCTGCGGAATAAAGCAAAATATCGGCGGCCATAAGTACCGGATAATTGAAAAGTCCCACATTCGGATCTCGTTTTTTATTTTCTTTTGCATCTTTCCATGCGTGGCCTCTTTCAAGTAGACCCATAGGGCAAATACAATCAAGAATCCAGGAAAGTTCGCACACAAGCGGAATATCGGATTGTTTGAAAAGAACGGCTTTGTTTGGATCTAGACCCATTGCGAGATAATTTCTTGCAATTTCCATGCTGTTTTTCTTTAAGTTTTCAGGATCTTTTTCCGAGGTGAGTGAGTGTAAATCGGCGATGAAGATAAAACTTTCAAATTGGTTTTGAAGATCTATGTGTTGTTTCATTGCTCCGAAGAAGTTTCCAATGTGGATTTTTCCGGTTGGTTTTACTCCTGAAATTATTCTTTTCATTTTAGCTAATGGTTAAAGGATCCATATCAAATTTTAATCCCGTGTCGAGTTTATATTCTTTCGGGATTTTTTCCAATAAATTATTGATTTCAAGTGTGTTTGGTGAGAGGTTTTTTATTAAAATTATGTTTCGAAATTTGTTTTTCATTTTGTATATGAAGGCCGGATAAGTGCTAATTTCAATATCTTTCATGGCGGTTTCCAAAATGGATTTTTCAAGAAACTTTTTTAATTCTTCCGCTTTTTTTTCGGAATTTCTTTGTGATTTATCTTCAATGATTATTTTTGCAAGTGAGGAATATGGCGGATTTTTGAGTATTTTCCTTTGCGTTCTTTCGTAGTCCAAAAAATATTTAAAATCATTTCTTTTCGATGCTTCAAGAGAAATGTGTGTGGGATTGTATGTTTGAATAATTACTTTTCCGATTTTTTCTTCTCTGCCGGATCTTCCCGCCACCTGGGTTATGAGTTGGTAAATCCTTTCATTGGTTCTAAAATCCGGGATATTTATGCCAATATCAGCCAAAATAATTCCAACTAAATTTACTTTGGGCAAGTGGAGGCCTTTTGCAATCATTTGAGTACCAACCAGCACATCGGCTTCTTGCTTTTTAAAACTATCGTATATGTCTTTAAATCCGTTTTTCTTTGCAGTTGTGTCTTTATCGGCTCTTAGAACCCTAATTCCGGGGAATTCTTTAATTAGGTCGTTTTCGATCCTTTCGGTGCCGATGCCGATTTGTTTTATAAAAGGGGAGGCGCAGTTTGGGCATTTATTTTTCGGACGCTCAACTTTGCCGCAGTGGTGGCAAATCAAAGATGGATTTGAAAAGTTTTTTTCGTGAAAAGTCATCGGCATTTCGCAGTGATCGCATTTGATTGTGTGGCCGCAGTCGCGACAAACCATTGAGGATGCGGTGCCTCTTCTGTTTATAAAGAGAATTGCTTGTTCTTTGTTTTTTAAGGTGAGAAGGATTTCTTCTTTGAGCCGTTCGGAGAAAATAGAGAAATTTCTTTTGTGAAATTCCTCTCTAAGGTCTACAATTTCGATTTCAGGCATCGGTGCGTCCTTAATTCTTTTGGTTAGTATAAGTGTTTCAAATTTTTCATCTTCGAGACTTTCAAGAGAGGGTGTGGCGCTTCCCAAAACAAGCTTTGCGTTTAGAACATCAGCTATTTTCTCTGCAACTTTCTTTGCATTGTATCTTGGAGAGGTTTCTTGCTTGTAGGAACTGTCGTGTTCTTCGTCGACTATTATTAATGATAAGGATTTGAAAGGTGCAAAAATAGACGACCTTGAGCCTATTATGAGCTTTGCTTCGTTTTTGCAAACCGATATCCAGTTTTTTGTTTTTTCGCCTTCGCTGAGTTTTGAATGAAAGACTCGGGCTCTTTCTTTTAGTGCATTTTGAAAATAATCAACGGTTTGAGGTGTAAGCGATATTTCCGGAACAAGAATCAGTACTTGATTCCCTTTTTCTATTTCTTTTTTTGCGAGACTAACATAGATTTCCGTTTTTCCACTTCCGGTAACACCCTGTATAATAAATTTGTTCTTTTTTGAGTGCAAAATTGAGTTCACGCAATTGGCTTGTTCTTCATTTAAAACCTTGGGGAGTGAATTAAAATCTTGTTCAGGAATTTCTTTGCCTTTTCGGGGCAATTTCCCGTTTAAAATTTTACTTGGAACAAAAAGCTTTAGTGCTCTATCCAGTGGGCAAAAATAATATTTGGATACCCATTTCAAAATTTCCACCTGGTAAGGGGCCAGCGATATGTCTTCAAATGTTTTGTTTAAGATTTCTTTTGTGTTGAAGTTGGGTTTTCTACTGTGAATTTCCGTGACAAGTCCCGTTTTTAATTTGTTTTTTATTTCCACAGAAACCAAATCACCGATTTGAAGCGGTAAATCTTTCGGCACTGCGTATGTTAGAGTGTCTTTATCGAAGCTGAATTTTAGAGGTAATAGTATTTCTGCGTATTTCATAGATTCATCATAAACAAAAACCCCCGGTTTATTAAGGGGATTTTTGTTTTATGATTTTCGTTATTATTATTTTATTTCCGGTTCGTATTTCTTTTTTTGAAGCGAATAATATATCGTTGGAATTACTATCAACGTAGTGATTGAAGAAACTGCAAGACCGAAAGAAAGCGTAAATCCGAGTCCAGCCCAGAATGGGTTTGTGATTGCGAGGGGTAAAATTCCCACGATAGTTGTGATTGTGGTAAGAAATATGGGTCTGATTCTTGTTTTTACCGTGTCTAATATGGCTTCCTTAAGTGACATTTTTGATTCTTTCAGGTTTGCATTTATACTGTCTAAAAGGACAATCGCGTTGTTTACTACTACTCCCCCCAATGCAACTAGTCCAAGAAATGCGGGAAACGAAAAGTTTAATCCGATAAGAAGAAGTCCCGGGAACACACCGATTATTCCCAGTGGAAGTGTGAGTAGTACAATAAATGTTTGTTTGTATGAATTGAATTCCAGTACCAAAGCGAATGCAATCAGTATAAGTCCGATTATCATCGAAAGATAAAGTTGATTGAATGAATCGTTTATTTGTTCCAAATCTCCACCGAATGAAATTTCATATCCGCTCGGTATTTCGTAATTTTTGAGTTGTTCTTTGAGTTGATTTGTAATCAAAACCGAATTTCCTTCGGGAGTAAGATCGCTTGTGACTTTCAGAACTCTCTTTTGGTCTTCGTGATCAATGCTTGAAAGACTACTTGAAAGTATTGCTTTTCCGAGTTCGGAAAGCGAGGTGTCGTAGCCCTTAGGGGTTTTGATCTTTATGTTTTCAATATCGCTGATCGAAATGTTTGTCTTAAGGCTTTCGTTTTTTGGAAAATCGTAAACAATATGGAGATCCAAATCTTCGTTTTCTATAGTAATTTCATCATCGGAAATGCCCTGAAGAGCGTTTCTCACAAGTAGTGCAATTTGACTTACATTTAGTCCGTTTGCAGTGATTTTTTCTCTATCCAGCTCGAAAACAAATTCGTTAAGGCCCGCTTTTTTATTGTCTTTTACATTTAAAGTATGCGGAATTTTCGAAAGTGTGGTCTTGATGTGTTCGGTGATTTTTGTGATTTCTTCGAATTCTTCACCACTCACTTTAACCGTAACAGCTGATTCTCCGGGAGGGCCCTCGGAAATTTCTTGTACCGTAACTTTTGATGTTCGGAATTTTTTAAATTCGGAACGGAGCGATTCTGCGACTTCAAAACTCTTTTTTTCTCTTAACTCTTCGTCAACAAGATTAACGGTAATGCTTCCCAAATTCGAATCCTGTGAAGGGCCTGTGGAACCGAGTGTCATTGAATTTGCCGATTGACCGACTACGCTAAGAAAATTATCGATTTCCGGAATTTTGTATAAAGTATTTTCGATGTCTTCAATTGTTTTTGCCGTAGTTTCCATTGTGGAACCTTTAGGTAGTTCTACGTCGATGAAAAAATATTGAACATCCGTTTTAGGAAAAAGTTCCATTTTTATCATTCCCGAAAGAGGAATTCCCATGCTGAAAATGAAGAGCCCAAGTGCTATAAGATAGGTGAGAATCCTTCTTTTTTTGTATGCTAGATTTTTCTTTATTATCACTTCAGTTTTTGAGGCGATAAAATTAAAGAATGGTTTGAGTAGGTTTTTTTTGTTTCTCTTTTTTAAATATTTGCTTGAAATTGCAGGGATTAAAGTAAGGGAAACGAAAAGAGAAGAGAGAAGTGCTGCGGAAATAACTATGGGTAATGTTTTTAAAAATTCTCCGATGATTCCTTCAACGAGAAGCATAGGAAAAAACGCGAAAATAGTGGTGAATGTGCCTGAAATAAGCGCCCATTTGTAGTTGTCTACGGATTTTTTACAAGCATCAATCGGTGCATATCCTTCTTCTATGTATTTGTGGATTCCGTCCATAATTACAATCGCAGTGTCCACCATGATTCCGAGGGCTATTACAAGCGAAAATAATGAGAGGCTGTTTATCGAAAGTCCCATTATTTGCATTACATAAAGAGTAATAAGGAAGGACAATGGGATTGAAAGTCCCGCTAAAAAGCCTTCGCTTAAACCCAGCGCTAAAAATAAAATTAGAATGATAATAAATGCGGTTTGAAGGCCGCTTTCTATAAGAGTGCCAAGATCTTTTTCAATAAATTGTGCGTTATCGTTGCTCACTTCTATTTCGATGTCGCCTGGAATTTTGTTGTTTTCTTTTAGATCTTCCACCAATTTTTTACTTTGCTCGGCTATTTTCACTATGTTTCCGCCGGTTTTTTTATAAATGATAAGAGAAACGGCTTCTTTACTCGGTTTGGCCGATTTTGAATATTTTGAAATTGAATTTTTCTCGGGAAAATCGTGTTCGATTTTTGCAATATCTTTTAAAAATATTGTTGTGTTTCCCATATTGAAAAGGGGAGTATCTGCAAGTTCTTCCAGAGATTTTATTTCATTATCTATTCTTACGGAATAATTTGAATTGTCGGTTTGGATTAGTCCTATCGGAAAATTTAGATTCGAGCTTTTCAAAATGCCTGAAATTTCAGTAAGTCCAAGGCCGAAATATTCAGCTTTTTCTTTATTAACTCTTACAAAAACGGATTTGTTTTCCGCTCCCAAAATATCGATTTTTGAAATACCTTGTATGGTTTTAAGTTCGTCTTTTATCGTATCTGCGATATCCGTGATTTCCGAAAGTGGGCGCGTTCCGGTGACGGAAAAAGATAAAATGGAAATTTCGTTTGCTTCGGTTTTTACAACCATCGGATCTGTCGCATCTTCGGGAAGGCTTGATTTTGCTCTGTCCACCGCGTCTTTGAGTTCGTCGATTGATTCATCGATGTTGGCATCGGTATCAAATTCGATGAAAATTATTGATACACCAAAATTCGAGGATGAGCTTAGTGTTTTGATTTTATTGATATTTGAAATTTCTTTTTCGAGAGGTTCGGTGATCAGTTTTTCAATGTCCAAAGGGCTTGCTCCCGGAAGAACGCAGGAAACGCTGGCATACGGAATTTCGATTTCGGGTTGTAATTCTCTCGGTAAATTGATTGCAGAAAACGATCCGAGAAGAACAATCGCAATCGTGATAATTACGGCAATTGGACGCTTTTCTATGAGAAAAAACCAGAATGAACTTTTATTATTTTCCATTATTTATTGATTACTATTTTTGTACCTTTTTCCAAAAATGATTGTCCTTGTGCAAGTATGGTTTCATTTCCGGTAAGTCCGTTTTTTACTTCAATCAGGCCAGCGAATATACTTCCAGTGTCGATTTCTATTTCTTCGATAAAGTTTTTTTCGTTTATGATTTTCACCGTTTTTTTGCCTTCTCGAATAGAAACTGAATTTATCGGAATGAAGATCTCTTCTGTTTTTGCGCTTGTGAAAGTTGTCTTTATCATCTTTCCGCTTTTAATATCACTGTTTTTCGGAAGTGAAATTTCGATTTCGTATTTTTTTGTAGACGGGTCGGGGGTATAGGCA
>CAYODN010000040.1:0-9874 GCA_964402735.1 uncultured Candidatus Peribacteria bacterium
TCCAAACATTTATTTTTTGCTTTAACTCGTTTGGAATTAACTCAATATTTCCTTTATAGGCGTTTGTTCCTATTACTTTGCCTTTGTCGTTTACGCCTAAAATCAAATATCCACCCCCTGAATTAGCAATCCCAGCGCAATAATCAGACCTATCTCTTGAATCAAAATTGTTTTTTGCTTCTTTGAATTCCAACACTACGCTTTCTTTATTTTTTAACAAATTTTCTAGTTGTTCAGAGGTAAGCATGGCATTTATTTGGTTAATTCTTGGTATAAATCAAATAAAAATTCGATTCTTTCCCTTTCGTTTTTGAAAGGCTTGCTTCTATAACACTTGTCTACTGCTAAATCTAGCTCTTTATGGGCCTTGAGGAGTTTTGGGGGCATTGTGAGGGGATTGTATAAATCGGCTAAGGTGGCATTTGGAAATTCTTTTCGAGTATCCAAAACTATTTGAGCATTTTTCTCCACAAGGGATTTTTGCTTTTCCGAAGGGGAAGTGGGCCAAGGGAAATTGTTGTAGACGAGTTTATTGGAATAGCGATAATCACTTTTTAACCTACCTGCGACAGTTCTCATCCATGACATGTGCATTTGGGATTGGATGATGCCGTAGTGGTAATTGGTGGCATTGGGGACGATTAGGCAACTATCGCTTGCAATGTAGCTGGAATTAAAAAAGCTTGCTGGTATATAAAGCCTATTTTCCGAAGATGTCTTTGGAATTAAAACATACTCTGTTTTAGGTTGTCTGATTTCTCCAAAAAGACCTGGATAATCAGCGAGTTTGCGAGTTGCTTCCCTATCACTATTTAAGCGATATTCTTTTACTGCACTGATTACTTTTTTTAGTATTTCTGAGTTATTAATATCTTCTGGATTTGAGTCTAAAAGCCAAAAACAAAATCTCTCCCTACCATTCAAATATTCAAAGGCGCTAATTAAAGGTTTAATATATTTTTCAAGTGTTGGTTCTTTATTTATAACTTCTATTTTTTGATCTTTGTCTAATAGAAGATTGCCTCCATCGTTTGGCATACTTCCAAAAACAATCGCTGGAACTTTGTTTAAAGGCTTTGATCTAGGCAAAACAACTATATCCCCACTTTCTACCAAATATGGGCTAATGTTTGTTGCGTTTATTTTATCCGGTTCTCCTTTGATGTTTTCGTATTCAAACAAATATTTATCTTCGATATTAAAAGCACCAAAACCTATTATTACAACATGAACGGCGGCTTTTCCTTTGGCTTCGCTATTCCATTGAAAAGTGCGGTGAGCAAAATGAATCTTTATTCCATATTTTTTGAACATCTCGTTCCAGAGGATGCCAACTTGTTCACCTTGTGTAATCGAATTTGTTGACACGAAAGCAACCTTAATTTTTGTATTTTGTATATACTGAGCCGATTTTATGTACCAATTGGCGACGAAATCAAGTACTCCAGAGCCCTTTATTCCTTTCATTACGAGTTCTTGATCTTGGGTTTGTTCTTTTGTTCTCATTTGTTTACCTACAAATGGAGGATTTCCAAGAATATAACTTAGTTCATTTTTAGGTACAACTTCCTCCCAGTCGAGATGAAGTGCATTTCCATTTACAATTTTTGCTTTGTTTTTTAAAGGTAGACGAATGTAATATTTTCCCAAATCTTCGGAAAGTTTAACATTCATCTGATGATCCATTAGCCACATTGCTACTTCCGCAATTTTGGCTGGGAATTCTTCGATTTCTATTCCGTACATCTGGTCGACATTGATTAAAGATAGCTCTGAAACATCAAGAAGATTGCGATTACTTACTTTAAATTCCATTTTTAAAATTTCTAATTCCAAAAGTCTTATTTCACGATATGTTATTACTAAGAAATTTCCGCAGCCACAGGCAGGATCGAGAAATTTCAGCTTTGAAAGTTTGTTGTGAAATTCAGTAAGTTTATTTTTGTTGTTTTTCACTTTATAAAACTCTTCCCAAAGATCATCAAGGAATAGTGGGCGAATAAGCTTTAAAATATTGGATTCCATTGTGTAATGAGCCCCCATATTTCTCCTTTGCTCCGGATCCATTACCGATTGAAAAAGAGATCCAAAAACGGCCGGAGAAATCTTGCCCCAATCAAATGCCGAGCAAGTCATCAAATCTTCTCTCATCGAACTATCGAAAAAAGCCAAAGGAATTTGTTCTTCAAACAAAGCACCGTTTACATAAGGAAATCGAAGTAAATCTTCGTCCAAATTATTCGGACGATATGAATCGGCGGTATTTAACAACTGGAACAAATAAGCTATTTGAGGCCCTAAATCCGTACCGTCTTCTTTTGTTTTATTTCTGATAAAATCAAAAAATATTCCTTTTTCAAAAATTCCGGTGTCGTCCGCAAAAAGGCAAAAGAGCAAACGAACCAATAGAACTTCGAGATTATGACCATCGTAGCCCGAGTTTTTCAAACTGTCGTGAAGCGTTCCCATTAATTCCGCGGCTTTTATGTTTACGGGGTCTTCAACCTTAAAATCCGTTTTTGAGTAACCGGCAATGAACGAAAAAAGTTTTATGTTTTCATGGAGCTTATGAACTTTGAATTGAGTTGATTCCCCCGATTCCAAGTCCAACAATGACATAGTCTCAAAATCGGAAGTAAGGATGTATTTCGGAAGTAGCTCGTCCGGGATGCCATGCAAATATGAAACCGCTTGTTCTCTGGCTTTCACAAGATCTTTTCCACGAGATTTTGCCTCAGCCAACAAAGTTTTTGGCCAAAATAAATCAATATAGCCCTTGGATTCATCGAGTTTTCTTACTTCTTGTTCGAGCACGGCTACCCGTCTTCTATTTATACCGAAAACCTCAAAAAATTCGTTCCAAAATGTTTGAGCTTCTGCTTTTTCCCGTTCTACACCTTCCCAAGACTTCGAGAATTCGATTGCGCGTTTTTTTATTTCATTCCATGAAAGAGGCATAGAAAATCAGTTAGTGTTTATAATATCTTACAAGATGAAAGTGGAGTCAATTTTTAAAAAATGAGAGGTGGGTGGAATTCAATATTGAGAAAAAAAATTCAAATACAAATGCTCCGCTTTCGCTTCGCATTGTGGTCGGGGTGAAAGGGCTCGAACCTTCGACCTCATGGTCCCAAACCATGCACTCTAGCCAACTGAGCTACACCCCGATTTCTTTTTGTATATTTTGCGTGTTGGATTGTATATAATAAAAATGATCTTGTTAAGTTAATTTTTATGGAGCGGCTTTATAAGCAAAGCATAGGAAGTCCGATAATCGCCGATGATATAAAGGCTCCCGTTGGAATACTTCGGGATTTTGTCGTGGACTCAACTAAGGGGAAAATCGTTGCTTTGGTTTTAAATAAGCGAAGAAATTTAATAGTGGCGGAACAAGATATCACCGGATATGAATTTTTTCCGAGAATAAAAAGCGATGATTGCATTATCGAGGGAATAGACGTGGTAAGAGTGTATGAAGTTCAAAAAACCGGGCTTTTTTTGATTGGAAACAGTGTATATACAGAAAAAGGGAAATACCTCGGAATTTGCGAGGACTTTTCTTTCGACGATATGGAATTTCGAATTAAAAAGATTTTTGTTTCAAGGAAGATTTTGCACTTTTTCAGCATGGAAGACCGGATAATCCCTGTAGAGGATATTGTCGAGGTAAAAAAGAATAAAATCATCGTTAAAGACGATCTACTAGCCGAAAAACAGACCTCAATGGTGGGAGCATAGTGCCAAAAAAAAGGTTCGGGAGTCCCATCGAGGGCCCGAACCTCAAATTTTGAAATGAATTTTAAGTTTCTAAACTTTCCTACTATTGGGCTGTGAAAGCACCAAGTACGAAGTTTACCAAAGCGAATGAAAGAAGGATAATTATCAAACCGATTGCTGCGTTTTTGATAATACCTTTTGCTTTGTTTACGTTTTCATCATTACCGGCAGCAGTAACATAAAGGATACCTGCATAGATAATGAAGATTACAGTAAGAAGACCCAAGAACCCGAGGAAGTAATTTAGAACGGTTCTGATAAGTGATCTAAGATCGCCTTCAGTTCCGAGTAAATTGTCTTCCGGAGTGAGGAATCCCACTGCGTAAACACTTGGCATGTGCGAAACAAGTGCCAATGCTCCCATCATCAATGCCGCTACGATAAGAGTTTGTTTTACCAATTTCATGGTTAATTTGTTAGATTTTATTTTTGTTTGAATTTTTGTTTTCATAATATTGTATCACAAAGTGGCTTCGGATTGCAAATAAAACTTATTTTTAGAACGTAACATAAAACTCATCTCCTTTAACATAAGCCCCGTTGTCCGGCCTTAGCTTAAGAAGAAGTCCGTTTTGGTCAGTAATTTTTACATCTTTCGGGTATAGAAATAATTGAAGTTTTGTTTTCTCATTCAAAGCCTGTGGCATGTCTTTAAGTGTTAAAACAAAGTTTAGTTTTGCAGGTTCACCATCACTAATTTTATAAACTATATTCTCAAATTGGATTGAATTTTCACTTGCTGAAACTACGCCATTGAAGTTGTTATAAAGATTTGAACCTGAAGAATCAACATTTACATAAGCGTTTTCAATACAATTAATTGCTTTTTGGCAGGTTCCTGTTCCCTTAATGTTCAGTTTTATCGATTTCAAATTTTGAACGTTTCCATCCATATCGTCCATAATTTTTGCAAACAACATAGTCGTTTTTCCACCGTTTGAAATGAACTGTGCGGAATCTATCAATGACGAAGTTAACTCACCGCCCAGATATTCTGAGTTTGTTGGTGTAACTGCCGGTTCAATAATTATAAAATTGTCATCAGTCATGAAGCTTCCTTTTTTAGCTCTGATATTGAGTCCACCTCCGTTTTTTCTTAAGAACTTAAATTCTTGAGGCGATTTTTCAGGATTGCTGTAAATATTTTTTAAAGATGCTCCTGAAGTTGCGGTTACCACCCAGTCGTCAGCCTTGCAGAAGTCAGATAAGTTTCCCTTTTTGTCTTGAAGCTGAACAACATACCAATTATCAATCCCGTAGAAACCGTAGGTTTGACATTCTGAAGTAAAGGTTTTTAGTTGAAGCTGTTGCGGCTTTTTGATAAAGCCTTGTCCTCCGAAGATTTCGCCACTAAAAGCTACAAAAGCCACCAAGGCAACAAGTGGTACTCCGATGACTAGGGTTTTTGCCCAGATGGGCAGTTTTTTGTTTTTCATTTTTTTGTTTTTAAAAAATTATTTGTTTAAATTTTATTGCGATTTTCAAAACTTTGAATTTATCGTTTTAAAGGATTTGTGGAATTTCTGAGCTGAGGAGTAAGAGGGGCGCTTACTTGAGAGGTGAGCGGGGCGGATACCTGAGATGTGAGAGTGCCGGAATTTTGATTGGTGAGGACTTGGGAAGGCGCTACTACAGGCTTTGAAGGCCTCATCATATCGAATGGATTTCTCTTAATCATACCCTGACCGCCGATAATATCACCGCTAAATATTACAAATGCAGTAATCGCCAAAACAGGTACTCCTATAGCCAGGATTTTCGCCCATTTGGGAAAATTTTTAGATTCCATTTTTGTTTTTGTTTTTTATTTTCTTGTTATTATACCATTTTCGGGCTTAAAAATCAAAAAAAAGCCGAGAGATTCCCGGCTTTTAAAGTTTCTATGAAGAAATTTATTTTTCAACCCATTCGCCCAAACAACCCGTTTTGTTATTTGAATAGAAAGGATGATCTTTTTTGTACATTGTATACAGAGTGTATGTGCCTTTTCCGCTTATATCCTGTTGTGATGTTGTTTTGCAACCACTTGAATATTCAACCGGGCATTTTGTATCGCTCCATGTTCCAAAAATTCCACAATCTTTTTTCAAATCCTCAGCCGTAAGACCGCTTAGATCCTCATAATCTTGGCAACTACCTGTTTGGCCTACCATGCAAGAACCGACTTCTGTGGCTCCTGTTGTAGAATTATTGTCTGTCTCCGTTGCTGCGCCGCAAGCTGTAGCAACCAGTGCCGTGAGTGAAAGTACACTCAGTGCGATGATTTTTTTCATTTTTACAGGGTTAATGTATGAGCAAATTAAAGGGTATTTTTAGTTTGCTTGCAAGACAATTTGATTTTTGATCATGAACGAATTTCTTATTCTTTCGAGAGATCTCATTAAAGTGCAAACGTTTTCTTCAATACAATCTTGTGCATGCGAGTAGGTAAAGACCATTTCACCTTTCTCTCCCAAATATTCGGGCATAAGGCCGCCCTCTTCCACAATTGAAGCCCATTGATCTTTTGAATATTCACCTATGTAAAACATATTTTCTTGCTCAGGAACGCCGAATCCCGTTGCGAAATATTTGCTATCATCCGCGCCCATAGAAAATTCTTCTCTATGAGAGACCATATTTTTCCAAGAATTCGGAAAAGTGAGAGTGTAATTTCCGTTTGGATCTTCGTATTTGAATGAAAGAGCGTTTGGGGAAATTTCAGAACTGTACTTTACAAAATTATTGTCGCGAATGGCTTTGGTGCGATAAAGCAATTGAGCCATTAATCCTCTTGAGATTGGCAAATCAGCCTGAACCCACATTCCTTCACCGTGAATATTCATTAATTTATCTACGCAGAAATAAGTAAAAGACCAGTCTTCATTGGTAATTCTTTTACACCCTGTGAGTGCATCCGTATCGGGTTTTGCAGGACCGCAAGAACGAAACACATCAACACTGGAACATCCCTCATCTAAAACTACTCCCATATTATCTTCAAAAAAGGCTTCCTGAACAATTTTCATCGCTTCAGAAAGGGTGATGTTGTTGCCCGGGCGAAAAGTGCCATCGCCGTAACCTTGAACGATACCGTCTACATAAGCTTGCATGACAAACTCGTAATACCAAGCGGTGTTTTCAACATCTTTAAAAGGATTATTTTTAGGGAAGGTGTTTGTGTTAATCACTCCGGTGTTGTTGTCGATTAACTTTGTTACATAGAGCATTTTTAAAAATTCGGCACGATTGATATTTTTGTATGTGCCGAAGGTGCCGTCTTCGTAGCCCTGAACCACTCCCTGGTCTTGAAGCCAATTGATATAAGTGGCAAATTCGGAGCTTTCTTGCACATCACTGAAAGAAGCGAAGGCAGGGGTTGTGCCCAGA
Organism: uncultured Candidatus Peribacteria bacterium; assembly: GCA_964402735.1. Classification (GTDB taxonomy): domain Bacteria; phylum Patescibacteriota; class Gracilibacteria; order UBA1369; family LOWO2-01-FULL-3; genus JAVEWJ01. Next base: position 7,147 of record CAYODN010000040.1, read on the forward strand.
AGGACTGTGCACATTAGAAGAAGAACTTTTTTCATATTTATGAATTAAATTTTGTTTATTTTACTCGTTTTCTTTGGTAAAACCAATTGACAAAAAAAGGGGTATTCCCCCTTTTTCGATCGATTATCGGAATTTTTTGAGTAAATCCTGAATGCTTGCTTTTTGTGAGCCTGTTTGCGGTTCATCCTTTGTTTTAGGGGAACAGTCAAATATTCTTTTCACAAGGCCGAAAGCTTCTCCAATTGAGGGGCTTTCGATTCCGGAGGAGAACCCGGTGCGACCTTCCCATTCGTCTGCAATGCCATTTTCGATTTCGATAATTTTTTCTTTTTGAGCTTCTGTAAGTCCTTCTTTTGGCAGATGAATGACTTCAAAATTGTGAGGTGCAGTGGTACAATTTTTAGACCATTTTAAAACTACTTCGCCTTTCAGAATTTGTTCCCAGTACATTTCGCCTTCACCATACTTTTCGTATCTTCTTGAATATGGGTCGGTGGTGCCGGTGGCTTCTCGAAGGCGTCCATCGGCTTGGATTACCCATCCATTTCCTCTATCCGTGCTTCCACTTAAGCGTCTCCAAATTCGAACATCTTTTGGAAGTCCGAGATTTTCGGCTTCCAACTTCGCATTTGCATAGTTCAACTCGCTTTCAATTCTGATTTTTTCCTCTAATATTTCTTTTCTTTTTAGGCTTATGAACTCGGATAATTTTAGAACTCCATCCTCGCTGAATTCGAAATATTTAAGTTTATACGCATCAGTTTCGTCTATACAAAGCACATTTTCGAAGTTTAAATCCATTCTGAATCCGATCTCTTTCAATTGATTTTCGAAGGCAGTGATTTTGGGGACAAATATTTCTTTTCTAAGTTTTAATTTTTCCGCCTCTTCGAATCTTTGTTCCAGCTCCTTTGTGTCCCTTGTAGCGATCATTAAATTATTTTCATCGTAAGTGTAGGCATAGCCCGAGTAGCCGTTTCTTCCGAGTACAAAGGTAGTATCTTTTAATTCGATAAGCCTTTCGCCGATTTTTTCTCTTCTAATGTTTAGAGCTTCCAAAGCCGCTCCCATGCCATTTTCTTTGGCGCTTCTGCTTTGGTTTTCAGCCTCGATTTGAGCCGCTTTTAGTTTGTCCTCCGCAGCTTTTCTCAAACGCGCTCTTTCGAGGTCTTGTTTTTCCATTTCGGCTTTTCTTCTTTGTTTTTCCGCTTCCGAAAGTTCTTTTTTGGGACTGGTTGTGTCGATGTAACAAGCTCCTCTGCAATGGTAGGTAAAGGCTTTTGATTTCGCCGCTTTGAAAGCGGGTGCGAATTTTTCATCGAAAACAAATGACCATTCTCCTTTATCGTAGGAATTCACTTCTTCGACAATGGCTTTTGCTTGCCATTTTTCACCATCGATATCTTTTACTGTAGTACTTATTACTTTGAGTATTCGACCACTTTCAACAACTCCTCTGTATACGTTTATTTTTACTATGTAATAGCCTTGATGAATAGGGATAAGGGCGTGATCTCCGCATGCCAATGGGCCTCCTCTCGGCACATAAACCGGGCGAGGTGCTTCTCCGTTTCGGCCCGTGATAATTTGCGAATGTCCGCGATTTGTGAGGCCACCACCGCTTTCCCAAAGAGCCGGAATTCCTCTTTTGGTAGTGGTGATTTCAATTTCGTAGCGCTTTTTGGGCACTTCGGAAAGTGTGTCTGTGATGATTTTACTTGTTGCTTTCGCTATTTCTGAAACATGGGAAGACTCATTAGCTTGAGTGTTTTTTTCTTGGTTTTCGGTTTGATTATCCTGAATTTCAATCCGGGAATTTCCTTTGATTTCGTCCATTTGATTGGTTTTAAAATTAAGGATCTATTATAGTCCAAAATTTTACTATGTCGAAACAATGTCGCTTGTTTGTCAAAGGCGAAACGGGTGTATATGGACAACATTTCGGTAATGAAATTAAATAAAAATATATTTAATTTCACAAACTATGACCAAATTTATAGAAACTTTAATTACAGGTAGATGGGAAAAGATCCTTGAAGAATATGAATTAGTAAAGCAAAAGAGGAGTAATCTTTTTACAAACGTGAAAGAGCTTTGCTTAGCAAATCATGTTTCGGGAAAAACATTAAACAAATATTATAGTAGATGGATAATGTCGAACAAAAAGACAGAATCCCTTTTGCCTCGTAGAAGAGGCCCTTTAATAGGCAAGCATCGTATGTTATCGAAAGAACAAGAAAGAATAGTTGTTAAGATACAAAGGGAGTTTGAAGCAAAGCCCTTGGATGTTTGGTGCATGATTAAAAACGTTTGGGAAATACATCCGTCTGTAAAAACAATCTCAAGAATATTGCGCAGATATCCTCAAAAAAAGAAAAAAGAAATAATTCACAGATATGAGAAAAAGATTCCGGGAGAGCTTGTTCATGCGGACACTTTTAATCTGCCAAGAGATTTGTTTTTGGACAGAAAACCTAGGTTTTTAAGCGGAATAATTGATGATTGCACAAGATTAACATATGTTGAGCCTATGAGTTTTAAAAAAGCGTTGGATACCGGACAGGCCTTTATGAGAGGTTGTAAGTGGCTTTATTTACATGGAATTGAGATTGAAAAATTAATGACAGACAGAGGGGCTGAATATACCAATATTCGAGGTGAAAAGCTGACAAATCAAGAACATTTTTTTGAAATGCTGCTAGAATATGCAGACATAAAACACATCTAT
>CAYODN010000041.1:0-1827 GCA_964402735.1 uncultured Candidatus Peribacteria bacterium
GCCTTTTCTTGAGCCGAAATTTTCGAATCGTCCACATTTTTTCTACCCTCAACGCCGAGCTCTGCTTCTTTTAAATCTTGATTTAATACATTAATAATTATTTCGCCACCGAGATATTTTTGAATATTATTTGCGATTTCGCTTAAAATTTGAGCAAAATCCTGCGTGGAAAGTTTGCTCAAATCTTCAACAAAAAGGGCCGTATTTACTGATTTATCCGTAATTTTTGTTCGTTCACATTCTTGAAAATTCCAGTATCTCTGAACTATTCCACCTTCATCCATGTAAGCAATTTCGTTTTCGGTAGCATTTTCTACATTGATCGAATTGATTTCACGGAAGGGCTCACCCCCTTGTGTATAGCCAAGGCGAAGGTCGCCGCAAAGCCAATTTAGATCCTTGTGATTTATCGGGAGAAGGTATTTGATCGAATAATAATATGCGATGTCGGAAAGCGGATTGGTATGCGGAATTTCCTGAGTGGCCTGTACACTTTTGTATATGCTTTTTATGAGGGGCGTATTTTTTTTCGGGTCGATATTTTGGTGCTCGTATGCGTAATTCCACACTGCTAGCTGAGGAACCGCGTCTGCATCTGTTTTATAAAACTCTTTGGCTTTTTGGGCTTGAATTCCACGAAGAAGGCTTTCGGTTGCTGAAATTCTTTTGTAGTTTGAGAAGTTTTTTATGATTATAAGGCCGATTTTTAAGTCCGGAAAGTTTTCAAAAATTTTCGGATCGATTTGGAATTTCATCTTGATTAGACTTCATATTATGGTCGCATTTTAAAAGAAAGGAGGGAGGATGGGAAGGGGAAAAAAGGGCGGATGAAATTTGCAAAAATCAAATTGAGATGGTATAATTTATGGATTTAAAAACAAATATGGCGTGGTTTGAAAATGTAAAACAAAAATTCGAGGACTTATCAAAAAAAGCTGATGAGGCTAAAAAAGCTAAGCTTGAAGAGTCCAAAAGGGAGACCGAGGCCTTAAAAATGACTGTTGAGAATGAACCGGATGCAGGAAAAGAAGGGCAAAAAATCGAAAGACTTGAAACTTCACCGATTCTTAAAGAAAATTTTGAGTTATCAAAATTTGAGGGAGAAAAAAAGGCTCCTGAAAAAGGAGTTGTTCGTGTTGTTGGAGGTGTGGACGCTACTCCGTTTAAAAAAACTTTTTTACCCAATGAAAATTATCGTGAGGCCGTTTGGGGAATTCAAAATGCCCTAAATCTTGGTCTTTTTGATCAGGCCACAGTGACTTGGATTAGGAAAAACGGGAAAGCTATAGACAAAATGGCAACATATTCTTCATTGGACGATTTGAAAAATTCTTGGACAGAATTCGTTGGAGAAATTGGAAAAAAAGAGGTATTTGGGGCATCGGGTGTACTGAATATGATTTTGGCGTTTTTGAGATGTATGAGTGCGTATGAGCCGCTAAAAGGGCTTTGCAAACGAGAGCGCGTGACTGCTTCGGAGCTCGAGAGCCTTCACATTAATCTTCCTTCAGTGAACAGTTTGAGCCTTGTGCTTGGGCAAAGTATTCAGAAAAAAGAGGAAAGATTTGTGCAGGTGGAGGGGGTGAGAAGTGGTGGAGGGGGAAAAGAGGCTGAAGAAACATTCATTCCCATACGAGAGGATGAGGAAGAAACATTTGTTCCTATACGGGAAGACGAGGAAGATACATTTGTTCCTGTACGAGAGGATGATGAAGAAACTACTAATGTTTCTATTGAGGAAGATAAAGAAGATACTGAGGTGCCGATTGAAGAGAACAAAGAAGATACTGAAGTGCCAATTGAACAGAACAAAGAAGATACTGAAGT
>CAYODN010000041.1:1927-9850 GCA_964402735.1 uncultured Candidatus Peribacteria bacterium
AGATACTGAAGTGCCAATTGAACAGAACAAAGAAGATACTGAAGTGCCGATTGAAGAAAACAAAGAAAAGACTGAAGTACCGATTGAGGAAAACGAGGACGAGACAGTAGAGCCAAATACTTCAGAAGAACCAAACATGTCTACTCCTCTAACCTCAGAAGAACAAAACATGTCTACTCCTCTAACCTCAGAAGAACAAAACATGTCTATTCCTGAGGTGGAACACTCAGAAAAAACAGAGGCTTTGGAACGGGAAGAATATTCTGAAGAAACACCTCCTACTCAAGAAGACTTGCCGGATACACAAGTTGTTATCGAAGTATTAGATGAGGTGTCACAAAATATAACCGATATGAACACAATAGAGTCACAAGTTATGGAGACCCAATTTAATTACTTGCATGAGCGTTATGTTGCTTTGACATCCATCGAGCTTACTATGACTCCAGTAAATAGTAGATTATTCCTAGAATCAAAAGCCTATATTGCATACAAGAATGAAATTGATAAAAATATTTCTAATATCAATAATTATTTTGATGTTTTGATTCGTAAAATAAACGAATTACTCCCCGAAAACACTTATTTGTGCGATAAGGTTGAAGCTATAAAAAACAAAATCATATCGAAATATGAGGAATTAAAAAGCATAAAAAGCATTTCCGAAGGAAATTTTGAAAATAAAATGCAAAAAATTCAGGATGAACTTCAAAATTTCGAAAGATTAAAAGACGAATTATAAAGGTTTTTTCGGTAATGCCTCTGAGTTGATTTTCATAATGCAAATTTTCGTTTGACACACCTCCGTTTTTGTGTTATTTTTCGGTCTTGATCTTTGACAGGTCGTGTTTGGGAAATTTACCCCAAAAAAGGAGGAAGGACGTGGCAGAAGAAGCTTTGAAGCCTGATGAAGTGTCCGAGCCCGCTGAGCCGAAGGGCGAAGCGGAGAAGGACGAGGAAGTGTCCGAGCCCGCCGAGCCGAAAGGTGAAGCGGAGAAGGACGAGGCGATCGAAAACCAAGCCACCCTGTGGCAGCTTCTGGCTGCTATGGGTTTCCTGGTGCTGCTGGCGACCTCGCTGGCGGTGCTGGTGACGGCAATCATTCTTCGCTAAGGAGTGACGATGACGAGCAAAAATTTGGCAGTCCTAGTCGTTGCTATCGGCTCGATTCTCTTCATCGGCATTGCGGTCCTCGTGACTGCATTGCTGCTGGGAGAAGAGACTGAGAGCATCACCGTCAACAGTGAGCATCCCGCCCTGAGAAAGGGCGAGGAGGCTCCCCACCCCCAGGTGCTGGATTTCCAGTCCTGGGAGAGTGTGGCGGTATCGTTCGTGGCAACCGCTGCGAACGATGGCTTCTCCATTGTGAGCCAGGCCACCCCGCTGAGAGGCGCGGGTGGCTACACTCAGCAACTCGTCGAGGCTCAGGGGACGGGGGGGCTGCATATGCAACTCACCTATACCAAGAAGTTCGACGAGGGGCGGGTTGAGGAGACGAAAGTCTTCCTTTGCCAAGAGCCCTACCAGGGGCTCAACGGCAAAGGTGATAAAAAGGTCTATTACTGTCCGCTCAGGGCTCACAAAAGGGCCATGAACGGGCAGGTACAAGATCTTGTACCTCTGCCTCCCCCACCACCCGATACCATCCCAATCCCCGACGCCGCGCCTGCGGTGAACATCTGACGGCCAAAGAATCAAGAGGCGAGCGAAGACAAAATGTCGAGAGGTATTCCGAAAGGAATTGCCGAATGAAAGTCTGAAGCTCGCCTTTTTTCGTTAAAAAATTTCCGATAGAAATGACTGGAATTTCCCTTTGTTTTGTTTGAATTTAAAAGGATTTTGTGGTAAAATAATATGATTTGAGTATGGGAAAAATCAAAAAATAAAAATAAAAATATGGAAACAAAAAATTTATCGCAGGAGTTCGTTGATTATCAATACAAACTAAGGCTTCTTTTGGCCGATAGTTTTGAGGCGAACAGACTCAAACTTGAAGACCTTATGTCGATCTTAGACCTTCTTTCCGGGCAGGAAAACTTAGGAGATTTTCGAGCGAGTGTTGAGTTGTTTTCAAAAAACTTTCCGGTACTAAAAGAATTTTTGGATAAAGAAAACGAGAATTTTACCGAATCAAATGAGCAAAAGCTTTCCGTTCTAACTCAAAAATTAATTAAGGCCGGAAAAACCGAGCTGGTAAATAAAATTAATGAAGAGAAAGAAGACAAGGCCTTAACTTCCTTGCTTGAAAAATTTCCCGAAATAAAAAACTACATATAAAAACAAAAATAAAATAACAAAAAAATATGGCGGATATAACAAATAAAAATTTGGAACAACTGCTTTCCGCAGACGATGCGGAAAGACGAGAAGCGGAGGACCAAGTAATGGAGGCTATTCTTGATGATTTAAATACCCCTACGAACCGAGATTCAATTTTAAATCTTCTTCGAACGACACCGGACCCTCGAAATCTTGCAAAAATAAATTTTGCGGATCAATTTAAATCTATTCAAGAGGCTATAAATAATCTAAGTGTTGACTCGACTGATCCGGCAGAAGTGGAAAGGCTAAACAACCAAAGAAAGGAGCTTCGAAAAAGAGTAAATATGATTACGAGAAGAGCTTTGGTGGAAAGGATTTCAGATTTAGATGCAAATATTGCAGGCTTGGGACTTAGGGAAATAGATCAAAATAATCTTCGAATAAATCTTCGAAGAAAAGTTCTTACCACTTTATTTCAAGAGACTATTGAAAGTAATAATGGCAATCCTTTGACAAATGAGCAGATTATGGATGTTCTTTTGTCCTTTTATATGAATAACGAAGTATTTCCTGCAACAACCACGAACAGGAATCCGTTGTATTGGGATACAATTGGATTTTCTGGTGCAATGCCCCGTGCAATAAACCGTAGAACACTGTTAACTCAGTTAAATGCTGAGAATCGTCCGGGTTCCACTTCTACAATCAAAAAATTATCTGATGAGTCTTATAGACAATATATAGCCTGGGGTGGTATCGATTCACGAGAACAAATTGATATTAATCAAGCAAAGCCTCTTATGGAGGAGCTTAAAAATAGGCTTTCAAGCGATGTGATGTTTTATGATTCGGATGCGTTTTTGACTATGTTGTTGAACGATGATCCTATTGTGGCGCCTTTTAATACACCTGAGATCTCAGGTTTGATCACTCAAATTCGTCGACTACTCGGGCCGGTAGGCACCGGAGCTTCCGCCGGACATCAAAGAACTCAAAGGCTTGCGAGAATGTATAATTTAAAAATTACACATAATCCGGGTACTCATGATTATGACCATGCCATTACAAGGCAAACCGTTCTTGACCGTCTAATTTCTTGGCAAGAAGGCCCTTCCGCTGAAATTCAAACGAGTCTGCAAGACAGATTGTCAATTATTCTTGAAGACAGTACGGATGATTTCGCCGTAAATCCGCCTGCTTTAAACAGACTACTTTCGACTTATATAGCCGAAATTAAAGAAAATCCTCTCTACGGTGCTGATGGAAACGAGAGAATGAAAAATGCCTATCAGCATTTTTATCTAAAATTAACTCTACAACGACCAGTCGCTGCGAGGTTGCCTATTGCGGAAAACGATTTAAGAGTGGTGGTTGAGAGTTTTTTAACTCAAGCGCCATCAACAATTGACGCTCATAACACAAGAGTAAACAGGACTTCCACCCTCGTAAGAGGTCCTTTGTATACAGAAATCAATATACAAGCTAATGGCCTTGCCGTTCCACTTGTTGATAGAGATGTTGAAATGGCTAGTGAAACGGTTTTGACTAATCTAATAAACCTTCCTCCAAATAATATTACACTTGAAGAGGTCGGAGCTGCGCTCTATTTACCTGTAGGCAGAAGATACCAAACGGAAATTGTGAGGGACATTGCCAATAAAATGCGTGCACTTCGTACAAGCGTTCGATTTGCGGAAAATCCAAATGTTCGTCTTTCCGATACGGAAATAAACACAATGATTATTCCGTTTATGCCGAATTGTGAGAAAATAATTGAAGAACTGATGAGGATTGCGACGATCCCAGCGGCCACAAATTCTTTTGATTATAGACTTCAACTGGAAGAAATTTTAAAAAATCCCGCCACGCAGCCGAATATTTATCTAAAATTCAAAGAAATTGCCGGAAAATTCGGTAATATTACCGATATTTCGATGCTTCAGGATATTGCCATGCACAAGGCTTTGAGAAGGGATGGTTATACCTTGAATCTGTCTCAAGTGCTTACCGCGGGATTTAGACCTAATACAAACCTAAAATCATTTATTCAATCAAACGCCCTTCCATTTGCGGAATCTATGAATGGCTATAATCAAACTTTTGAATATTTGAGAGAACGATTAAATGTCCTTCACTCAATACCGGAAGCAACCAGAACAGATGAGCAAAAAGAAGAGCTTGATCTTTTAACCGAGTTAAACGCAAACCCTCAATCATATAATGATTTAATCAGAGACCTTTCGGAAAATTATAGAAATGTTGCATCAAGGCCTGATACGGATAGAGCTAAAAGGCTTTATAAGTCTTTACAGAAAAAATACAACTCCGTAAACGGTACTGCGACTCCCGTATTTCAAGGCCTTTTTCCGGGGGCGAGTTCTCTTGAAGAAAATTTGGCTCATTGCTATAAAACATTAACCGCTTTAAATACTGTTTTTGTTCCGAGAGTTGAAGAAAACACTCTTGTTCCGGAAATTGACCCCGCGACAGGAAGACCAAAACTCGATGCCAGAGGAAATCCCATTATGATAAATCCGGTTGAAGCTGAAAAGCGTCCCGTTGAAACTGCACGAGCGGATTATGCAAAAAAACGAAGGAATCTTCAAAAATTCACTTGGTTTTCAAGACCTAGAAAAGATGATTTGGATGATAGCAGAGCGGATTATGTGGTGGCATCGAGAGATTATACTTTAAGGCAAATTGAAAACGAATTTCCCGATAGCGATTTTACAGGTACGCCTGAGAAAATTAACCAAAGAAAAATCGATAGAAAAAATCGAATTCTCGAATTGATTAACGGTGAAAGAAGAGCTTTGTTTGACGAGGAACTTCGAGCTCAAACAGAAAAAGAAGGTTTTTTGAAAAGAGGATTTAACAGATTCAGAAACGCTTGGAGAAATCACAAGAAATTAAGACTTTTTGGAAGTGCCGTTTGTATGGGTGGTGCTATCACAGGTGCGGCAATGGGACTTCCTGCAGCTGCACTCGGAACATTCGTTGTAAGTGGTGCTGTAATAAGAGGCGTATCTTCATATATGGGATGGACCGCCGGATGGGAAGCTTTAAGAAACCGTTTTGGAAAGACAAAAAGACTTGATAGAGCTAAGCTTCGGGCTATGACCCCTGATCAAATTCGTGAGACGATGGCAGCTCAGACAACCTTGGCGCTTTCGGAAAAAGGCGATCCTCTTACTACAGGATCTTTCACTCCCGCTACTCGACCTGTGGGCAATCTTGTAAGACCGGCTTCAACTCGGGATTTCGACAAGGCTGAAGCGTCAGGTGTTAATGCGATGTTTAGTTCCGAATATCAGGAACAACAAAACCCCACTCCGGATTCCGATTATTATCGACAAAAAACTTCCCGCGAACTTTGGAATTTTAACAATGAAAGAACACGAAACTTGATTGATGCCGAGTTCGCAGCCGGAAAAACAACCGTACAAGTTTTAGACACATTGTATATTGAAGAATCAAAATTAATGAAAAGTATCGAAGAAAGAGAAGTGGCTATCAGAAAGAATAATGTTTTAAAGCATGCAACCGGGCTTGCTCTCGGTACTTTTATGAGCGTTGGAATACCGGGCCTTTTCGCTCTTAAGGATTGGCTGTTTCCAGGTGATACGCCACCGGTGACACCTGAGCCCTTACCGGTAGACCCTGATCCCGTACCGGTGCCACCACCCGTTCCCGTACCGGTGCCACCACCTGTTCCAGTACTTACTACTGCAGATTTAATCATTCCAGATAGAGTCTTTGACCCATTTGTTGGAAATGCGGATAAGCTAATAAGCCCCGGCCTTACAGTAGATGAGACCCCCGGAATTTGGCAATCCATAGCAAACAAACTGGATATGACTTATGGTAGTGGTGTAATCGACTCAAATCCGGAAATAAAAGCTTCCTTATTAGCCGATAATCCTCAGATGAATGGTGTTTTGGGAGGTGTACACACTGGTGATAAAATAAATATTTCAAGCAATACTGCAGAATTATTGGCAAAGGCCTTAAATGAAAGCCCGAGATATCCAAATGATTTCACAGCCGACAAGGTTTTAATGGAATTGAAAAAGCCTTGGCCGAGCGCTAATATGTAATAAATAACCAAAATAAAAATGAATTTTAATTTAGATTATCAAGATTTGTTTGATTCACTCGGCTTGTCGGATTTGAGTGAGCAAGAAAAAGAAAAAAGGTTTCAAGAAATGCAAGAAATAATTGAAAAGGAAGTGTTTTTGAGAATTTCCGATTTGCTTTCCGAAGAAGAACAAATGGAACTGGAAAAGATAGAGGATGATGAAAAATATTTTGAATTTTTTGAAAAAAACAAAATAGATCTTGCAACGATCACAAGAGAAGTGGCCCAAAAATATCGAGAAGACTTGCTTGCAGATATGGCTTACTTCGAAGGAAAACTTAATAATTAATATAAAAAATATGGATAAAAAAGAAATACTTGCCAGATTTTTTTCAGATATTGGGCTTGAGGGAATGAGTCCCGAAGAATCGGAAAAACTTTTTTCTCAAATATTTGAGAACTTACAAAATCGTGTGCTTGTAAGGATATCTTCTCTTTTAAGCGCAGAGGAAAAAACACTTTGGGAGTCTCTAAAAACAGACGAGGAATTGGAAAATTTTTACAAGGAAAAAGGACTTAATCTTGATGAAATTACTGAAGAGGAAGCGAAGATCGCAAGGGAAGAGCTGATTCAAAACATCGCATATATTAAAGGGAAAATGAAATAAGCCTTGTATTATTTATTTTAACTTCCAGCTCTTTTCCTTGGAGGTAGGGATACTGTTCTTAAAACTGTACCGTTTTTTAAGTTTTCGAGATCCTCCATAGCCTGATTAAGGTTTTTCCCTAATTTTTCATTTGAAGTGGTTAATGCTTCTACTGTTTTTGCTTGTGCTTCCAAGGCTTCTTTAAATGATTGTTGTTGAGCCAGCATAGCTTCTTGAAATAGTTTTTGTTGTGTCGCTAGGGCTTCTTGCAGAGTTTTTTGTTGTGATGCAATATTTGATTCGAGTGTCTCCCTTCCTTTTTTTTCAGCTTCAATTTCATTTTTCAGATTTTCGACTGTTTCTTTTTCCCCTTTGAGGGCTTCTTCAATCAGTGCCTTTGTATCATCTGTAACCCCTTCTGGACTTTCTCCGGTCTCTGTTTTTTCTATTTTTGTTTTTTCCGATTTTGTTTTTCCTTCCCATTTTCTTTTGGGAGAATCGCTTGAATAATCATTGAAACACCTTGCACAACAAACACTATCGGCGCTTAATGTTCCGTCCTCATTTGTACTAATATCCGTTATGAAAAATTCTTCCCCTTCCATGTCACCGGAATCGAATAAAAGCTCCGTTTCTGCACAAGTGTTTCTTATGTCGAACTGAACTTCTAAGGTTTTACCCCCTTCGGAAGGCAAAAGGAGTGTCCCCACACCACTATCTTGATTATAACTTTGCACTTTTGCTATAAGAGGCTTAAGCTTGAATGTTTCATACAATTTTATTGTTTCCATTTTGGTATTATTATACTTCTTGTTACTATACCACTTTTGCCAACTTTAGTCAATCCATCTTCTTTGTGTCTTTTTTCATTGAACATGGAATTTTATGCGTTTTCAGCACTGTTAACTATTTTGGTGGGATAAAAAGTTAAATTTT
>CAYODN010000042.1:0-9848 GCA_964402735.1 uncultured Candidatus Peribacteria bacterium
CAATTGACAAAAACCGAGTGGCCAGTGTCACTTATTTGGGGCTTTAAAATTTCTTTAGATTTTCACGATTTGAACCTCTTCTACAAGGTCGATGCCGAATTTTTCTTTAACCTTGGACTTGATGAGGGCGATTAAATCGAGCATATCTTTTGAGGTGGCGGTTCCTGTGTTTATGAGAAAATTGGCGTGTTTTTCGGAAACTTTCGCGCCTCCGATTTGATGGCCTTTGAGGCCCGCTTCTTCAATGAGCTTTCCTGCTGGATTTTCGGGAGATGGATTTTTGAAAAACGAGCCTGCGGAAAAGCCAAAAGGTTGCTTTTGAAGGCGGAAATTTATAGCTTCGTTGAGTTGGGATTTTTGTTCTTCTTTGGAAATTTTCAGTGGGGAAAGGGCGAATGTTGCGTTTAAAACGATTTTTCGATTTAGCTTCAATTCGCTGTGTCGGTAAGCGTAATTCAGGTCTGCTAGTGATAGTGTTTCAGTTTTTAAAGTGTCCGGATTAAAGACCTCTGTGGATTTGAGGATGTCTTTGGTTTCGAGGCCGTGACAGCCTGCGTTTCCTCTGACAGCGCCTCCCACCGTGCCTGGGAGGGAGGCCCATTTTTCGAGGCCTTGAAGAGAATTATCGACTGCGAAATTGACCAATTTTGAAACAAGTGTGCCGGAAGAAGCCTTTATTTCGTTTCCGTTTATTTCCATGTATTGATTATCCATACGGATTACAAGCCCCGGGAAGCCTTCATCCGAGAAAAGTAGATTAGAGCCTCCGGAAAGTATGAAGTAGGGGACTTCGTGCTCTTTTGCAAAAGAAATCAATGCGGGAAGCTCTTTTTCGTCTTCGAGATTGTAAAAATACAGAGCAGGACCGCCCAAACGGAAGGTTGTATAACGTGAAAGCGATTCGTTTATTTTGCCTTTGGGGAAAAGGTCTAAGAATAATTTTGAGAGCTCTTGCATCTGAGAAGTTAGTTGATGTGAAGTTGGACTAAGATTAGCAAATATTCTATGGTTGTTGAAGGGAAATAGAGGAAATTTTTTTTGGGGCTGAAACCGAAAACAAAAAAAGCCTTTGATTTTTGAAAGATTAACCCTGAGTTAAGGACTATTTTTAAAACCGATTTTGTTTATTGAATAATCTTTGTCGAAGTTTGTAAGCTTTTCGATCGCCTTCCAAACTTTTCTAAACTCAACATCACTTTTATTTGAATTCTTGAGCATAAAACTACGAAGCTCATTGAGCTGACTTGAAAGATTATCGTGAGATAAATGCATTCTACGAAGACGAACAAACGCTTTAACGACTTCAATACTCATCTGAATTGCGAGTTTACTTCGCAGAATACCGACTAACATTACTTTTCCGTGTTCGGGAAAAGCCATTGGAAGTTTACGACGACCTCCCCAACTTGAAGTCACAAATTGTGACTTCAAGTTGGTAGAATAAAAAAAACTCTATGGGATTTTTCGTAGTTAAAAAACTGGGATTTTTTAAGAAAAAAATAATGATTGACAATTTTTCACATTTATGATTATATTATGTTTGTTAAGTTTACATTATGGTTAATACACAAAACAAATCTATCGTTTCTTATTACCTAGCACTTGCAAAAGTGTAAGGGTTTTTGTTTATTGTCCTAAATAGCACCCTTGCACAGATGGTGTTATTTTTTTGTATTATTAATTTGATCTTATGTTTAAACCATTTTCACACAACTATGCTTACCCATACTATGCGCATTACTGAGCAAGGGATTTTTAATAATCATTTCAAAACATTATTTAACCCCCTTGCACAAGGGGGTTTTTATTTACTTTTTAATTTAATTATATGACACAAAAATTTGGAGTTGGAGTTGAATCTGAAGGATTCTTGCTTGATAACGAAGGGAATCCCGTCTCAAAGATTGATAATTTACCGGCCAGCGAATGGACTATGAATAAATTTACAGAAAAGCATCCGAGTTTGGCTGAAAACTTAGGCTTTAAACAAGCTTCAGTTATGCTTGAAGTTAAGTCTGATGTATTTCCAGAAGGTTTATTAGCCTGCGAGCAGATCCTAGAGATTCGGACATTGGTTAATAATGTATTAATGGAGAAAGGTGTAAAACTTGTATTTGTTCCTGTTGCGGAGAAACCGTTTGAGTTTATACCGGCCACCAGTGATCCAAACTCGAGAACGCATGCACTGATTGAAAGATGGGGGAAAGATGCAGATGGTCAGCAAAAACTATTGGATACAGTTACCGCTTCTTTTCAAGTGAATGACTCAAGACCTTTTGCTAATCTTGAAACTGATTTTGATCGTTTGGAATTGGCAAAGAGAATTCATAATCAATTCCGTATTTCTGCGATTCCCCCTGGAGTTCTAGCTGGTGTGCAATGGGGTATAAAAGGATTTGATGGAAGAACAAGGATAGAAAAAGCAATTTCTTTATTAACGAAAGTTAAGGCAGCACAGTTTTTAAGACATGGTTTCCATGATTCGAGACTTGCTGTAATTCCACCACATTTTTTCACAGTTGATGAAATGAAAAAATGGATGATGGCACACTCAGATGTTTCTTCTTTTGAGGAAACCGATTCAAAGAATGAACATGCTTTAACATGTAAAATAAAACGGGGACAATTCTGGGCTGTGGAAAGCAGATTTTCTGATGCGGCTGACATTCTCAATGGAAATTTGGCTTCAATGGATCGTCAAGCTTTTAATATGTCAAAGGAAATTCACAATGTTAATACTATGATAAATTGTGTATTACAAAAAGTGGCAATTTTAAATGAACAAATCAGAGTTGCAAAAGAGAAACTTGAAAAAATGTAAAAATGGAAAAAAGGATTTCCGGTTTTACAAACTAGGAGGTCCTTTTTCATTCGTGCATATTTTGGATTATTATAAAAAATTTGACATTAGGGAGAGATTTAAATAGAATTTGCCCGTTAAATTTTGTCCAGCCACTTTAGCTCAGCTGGTAGAGCAACGGTTTTGTAAACCGTGGGTCGTCGGTTCAAATCCGACAAGTGGCTCCATTTTTGTGCCTGGAAAATTTTGTGTAACCGTCCGTAACCTTCCCATTGTGGGTGCCTGGCTATATGGTGAAAAGCGGGAAAACGGCGTTTTTTTGATGGTTTGTGAAATTGATGGTATCCGTAAGTAACCGTCCCATTTTGGGCGCCTGGCTATATGGTGAAAAGCGGTAAAACAGCGTTTTTTTTGATGGTTTGTGAAATCGAGGTTTTTCCGTTCAGGTAGCGGAATTTCCTTCCGCAATCGGTGAATTTTCGAAATCGCCTTTTTATGATATATGCGTTTAGCCACTTTTGGGCTGTATGAAAGGATTGAAAGCTTTTTATTGATTTCAATCTTGCCTGTAAATGAGAATTATATGATTCGATAATATTTGTAGTACTAGGAGCCTTTTTTACCCAACTAGCGCCTGTTAGTTCACCAAGGTTTTCGGCTATTTTAACCAAATATTTTGCCTTAACAGAATCATCTTTATATCTTTCGAGCAGTTTAAAAGCCTTTAATTGAAAATCTTTTCTTGTTAGTTTATGAGAGAACAAATCTCTTTTTAAATCGCTTACAAAGGCCTTAAATTTATCCTCCGTTCTTGTTTTAAGGTCTTTTCTTATGTTTTCCAGAAAATGGTTTTGGCAAGTTTGAATTATGACCCTGGGGAAGATATATTTTGCAGCCATTTTAATGTTTTCATTATCGTCACAAACGACTATTTTTAGAGGATATCTGATACTTTTTAGGTAGCCGAAATATTTCAACCAAGCTTCGTAACTTTCAGAAATTGCAAAAACAAAAATTGGAATATCGTGAGTTAGGTAGTCCAATCCCCAAAGCAATGGTATTTTTCTATCATAACCTTTAACTTTTACGTATTTGCCATCAACAACGATAATTCCACAAAATCTGTCGCAGTATTTTTTTGTTAGAGTGTTATTGTTTGGAATATTTTTTATTTCGTCCGCGTATTTTCGGGCTACGGTAGACTTAGAAATGCCGTTTAGTGCAATTTTTCTAAAAGGTTTTCCGTCTAAATGATCGCTGAGGACGTTTCGAAGTTTTTGTTTATGATTAACGGAAATCCAAGATTTACAATCTTTGCATAGAAATCTGTTAACCCCTCTTCGAGTTCCTTTTTTAATTGTTGAAAAACTTCCACAATTTTTACATATCGGATTTTTTTTACCATTTTGACCGGTTTAAAATTGATTTTTTCTTATTTATATCACAATTTTTACGCTTTTCAGGCGCCCAAAATGGGACGGTCTCGCTCCATTTTTTGTTAGGATATTTTGTTATTAAGTTCAAGTAATTTTTGGCTTAGTGCTTCTACTATCGGGTTTTTTAGTTTTTGTTCTACTATTCTTAGGACTTCTTCGTAGAACCAAAGTTTTTTGTCGGCAGGGGAATTGAAATGTTGCCAGATGGCGTCGCCTCCTTGTTTGTATGCTTCGAGCATTGAAGAAAGGTTGTGGATTTTGTCCGCGGTGCTTACAAATAGGGCTTCTTCACAGGCTGATTCAAGGTGCTTTAGGTATTTTTCTTTTCGTTCGAGCCATGTGGATTTTTCGTCGGTTTGAATGTTTGGATCCTTATCTTCGGAAACATCTTTTACTATGCTTGCCACTTTGGGACCGAAGTCTTTAACCATGTCGTCATAGGAATAGCCTGTGGTGTCTTCCAGGACGTCGTGGAGAAGTCCGGCGCACAAAGTTGATTCATCATCGGTGTAGGCACTTAAAATCACCGCTACGCTAAATGGATGAGTGATGTAGGGTAGGTTTCCGACTTTTCGCATTTGGCCCTGATGTTGGACCGTGGCTATGTTTATAGCCTTTTGAATTTTGGGGGTTAGTTTCATATATTTTGGGTTAATGATATGTGGGGGAAGGACCAAAAAAAGCGGTCAGGAAAATTCATCATGCCCGGATTTATACCTCCGAGTGGTGAAATCTCCCAACCGCTCTTAGAATAGTGCGATTAGTCATTTGTTTCATGTGGCGTCCGGCAGATTTCCCCGGCGCCTACTCCCTTGTGAGGGAGAGAAATAAATGGTGCGAGGGCCTTCGCACTAGGTTTGGTTGTCAAGGACAGGTTTAGTATAACAGCTATGATTAAAAAGAAAAGGATTATTGACCGTCAATTTATATAGTTCACACATAGATAGAACACTGTGAACAATTTCTACCTTCTCCCTCTCCCTAATAAATTAAACCTCCCAAACAACACCTTGTTCCCGCTCAAGGACCTCTCGTATGAAAACCTCATCTATGCACCTTAGTCGGTCGCCAAAGTCCTTTATAATACGCCTTTTCTCTATTCTCAATGGAAAATGAAAAACTTTGTAACAAGCGTGACATGCCTGTCCATCCTTCGCTCCGGTGGAGCTTCTGATGGCGGGCCACTGCTTTTAATACAGTTCGTGTAAATATTGACTAATGTTTGTTTTTGTCATACCTTGCGTGATGTATGAGTACCAACAACCGAGAACAATTCAGGGGAATGCCGATGGACGAACTTCAAAAACATGCTAATCATCTGACATGGCAAATATCTGAGAGTACAAGACTCTCTTATGGGTTTCCTGTGTCTATCAAACACAAAGCCGCAATTGTGGCAGGGAAGGATCTTTCAAAAGGGATTCCAAAAGAACAACTACGCAAAGTGGGACCTTTTTTGACAGCAGCCAGTCCCGAGTCGCATATCGGACCTTTCCTGCATGCGATAGATTTCTTAGTCCCAGACGGTGTGCAGGTTCTGGCGACTCATCAGGGAAGAATCATCGAAGTTGTTCAAGATTCTGATGAATGGGGCGATGGACCGGAATTTCGTGACAAGCTGAACTACCTCACGATTCAGCACACGTCGTTGGATGGATCTGTTGAATTCTCACAATACTGCCATCTTGCAAAAGACTCTGTTCGCGCTTGCGGGTTAAAGATCGGTTCGACCGTGAACGCAGGACAGGTTATTGCAATTGTTGGCAAAACAGGTTGGACGGACAGGGATCACCTGCACTTCATTGTTTTTCGAAATGATGGTTCTTGCGGTGACAATCCTTTTGGATTCAGAAGCCTCACGGTTAAATTCCAAAAGTAATAGTCCTTTCGTTCAAACCTCTTTACCCGCCAAGTAGGCAAGTTTTGCTGAAAGGCGGGCTGCTTTTTTATTATTTGGGACTATCTGAAAGCTGTGAATATTGATCCAATTAAAATAAAAATCAGACCAATTATTACGAATTTATTATAATTTGAAACCACAGCTATTACTGACGCACTAGCCAATTGTGCTGTAACTATCACTATTATTCTAAAATAAACGGGGTCGAGTTTCATGTATTTATTAACCACCCAAAGACCGATATATCCAGGAATAAGTGATAGTAAAATAATCAATAAACCAATAATAAAATTGTTTTCATTTAGGTAATCTCTAAACTTGCCTAAACCAAATGAATAATAAGGCAACCAACAACCGATTAAAAATAAACAAAATAATATAATTTTAAACATGCTTTGTTATTAGATTGTGGTTAATTTTCCCACCAGTTTGTTGAATAGGCAAATTTTTGAATTCTACTGCCTATCTTTCCCCTTTTAAATTAATCAATGTTTAAAACACATTGTTCCCACTCAAGGACCTCATGTATGTAAACCTCATCTACACACCTTAGTCGGTCGCCCAAGTCCTTTACAATGCGCCTTTTCTCTATCCTCAATGGAAAATGAAAAACTTTGTAACAAGCGTGACATGCCTGTCCATTTTTGTAAGTAACCGTCCCATTTTGGTAACCGTCCCATTTTGGGCGCCTGGCTATATGGTGAAAAGCGGTAAAACAGCGCTTTTTTTGGTTAAAGGTTTATCCAAACTATTTACTGACCTTTAAAGTGCCTCGCCACGCTCTTTGGGGATTGCGTGCCTTAGCGTTAAAGAAATCCACGCTAGGCCCATTATAACCCCTATAACCAAACGGGGCTAGTGTTGAAACTTTTTTTGTTCGTACTGAAAGCCAACTCATGGAGTGTTTATCAAAATATCTATTTGTTTTTAACAATTTGAGATAGTCCTCACGTGGCATCAAGGTGATTCCCATTGTATTTGCCTGCCTCACGGATTCTTCGTAATTTAGGTTTCTGCCACTTTCCGGGGATTCTATGGAACAAGTTCCGAAATAATAAAAGTTTACATCATCGTTGTAAACATCAGGTTCGTGGCCGGCGGATTCCATTTTAGAAAGGATTATAAGTGCTTCAGGATTTGACCCTAGAGAGGCCTTTATTTCATTCCAGTTTAATTCCGTATGGCGATTCATGTTTGCATTAAATCTTGCCTCTAACGTATTTAGAGTATTTAGTTCTTCAGGCGTAAACTTTCTGATTTCTCGAATTGTTTCGGGAGCTTTGCAAAAAATATGTGCGTACTGATTTCTGCTCAATCCTCCCGGTAAATAATCCCTTGGATCGTCAAAGACTTTCTCAATTTTATCAAGCCGAGCCTTTAGTGAAGCGATATGATTTTTTGTTCCTCTTACTTCTTTGAGGGCTTCGATTGCTGTTATTAATGCTCCTTTTTGTGCTTCAATTTTTTCCATCCACGTTGGCTCCTTAACCCATTTTGGCAATTTTTCTCTTGTTTGAATGGATAATTCTTCTATTTTTTCCGACACTTCAGATGGAATTGGAATTCCATGACTATTCATTGTGGATTTGGCTGCTTCGAGGTCGAAGAGTTCTTTTTGTATTTCTTTCATCTCGCTTAGAGAGGGGTAGAATCGTGGTGTTTTTGTCAAATTGAATTTTGATTAGAATTTTTAATTTACCCATTAACGTTCTACACTCTTTTTGTGTTTTGTCAATCGTCGAGTCTTGAATTCTCTTTTGGCTCACAAAAAACCGTATGCACCGGGCCTTTTTCAATAATTAAGTTATTATTTCCTCCTCCCTCTTGCTAACAAAATATATACGCAAACAACGCCTTGTTTTTATGGGGCGATTTTATTTCTCCTCGCGTTTGTTTTGAGTGCGATTTTTATACTTATGCTACCCCTCCAACCGCTATCGGGAAATTGACGAGAAGCATAACGATAATACGAAGAAATACTGGATGAATAACGCCCACCAACTATTGCCATTCTTAAACCAGTTAAACGTTCCTGATTTGTATAAAGCCAACTGTAAGAACCTAAATCAAACTCATATTTCATTTGTAATATGTCCTTATAATGATCTTCCGACATAAGGTTGATCCCTATTTGACTGGCTTGTTTTTCTGCATCAAAATAGTCGAGATTTCTGCTACTTTGCGGTACTTCTTTTGAACATGTTCCGAAATAAAAATCGTTTTCATCATCGTGGTAAACATCGGGCTCGTGGCCTGCGGCCTCCATTAGAGCGAGACTTTTTAGCGCTTCGGGGTTTAATTCAAGTGAGTGTTTTACTTCTTCCCAAACTACTCCTTCATGCATGTGCATATTGGCTCTAAATCTTGCTTCTAGGGTGGTTAGAGTTTCGGGAGAGATTATTATCAGTTTGTCATATTTATCGTGCAGGAAAGAGGTCGGATCTGTGCAAATTGAGTTCATCATGGCTTCGGTGCCTCTGGCTATTAAGATTCGCTGACCATCTTTTATTGCGACCGATAATGTTCCTTCACTGAAAAGGTCGAGCAAGTATTTGTCTTTTTCGGCTTCTATTTCCCAAGGGGGGATTCCCAAACAGTTAAAGATTGCCATCCTGACTTCGTCGCAACCGCTTCGTGCGAGACTTCGAGATAGTTCTGCGATTAATACAGGGTCCGGGTTGTTTGGGTCTTCAGAGGCGTAAAGTTCTTTTAATTGATCAAGTTTGGAAGTAGACATATAAGGAAAATACTTATTGAATATGTGCCGAGTCGTTTACGCATCCAAGATGCCAACCCTTTTCGTCTTTTTTTAAACGTGTAATCGAGGTGTTGTCGATTCGAGTTTTGTAAATCATTGAAGGAGATGAATCGAGGATGCCTCGTAAAAGGCAACTTATGGCCATTCCATGGGTAACTATCAAGGCTTTGATTTCGAAATTTAAATCTTCCGGAAATTCGGTTTTAAGCCAGTGAATCATTCGGTTTTCCACCATTTGCATCGATTCTCCGTTTGGCGGGCAAAAAGTGCCTGCGCTGCGACCTATTTCGCGTAAAATTTCGGGGGTGTAAATTTTATCTCTTGGCTGGCCTTCCCAATCGCCTTGGTGGAGCTCTTGCAACTCTTCGCGTGTGATAATTTTTCTTACATCCGCTCCGATTTTTTGAGTGATTAATTCGGCTGTTTGGAGGGTTCTTCTTGCCGGTGAAGAGTAAATTTTATCGAAAGAAGTTCCCGAATTTTTAAACCTTGCGCCAAGCTGTGAGGCTTGTAATAAGCCTTTTTTTGAAAGAGGGCTTGAGTTGGATCTTCCACAGATAATATCAGGGGTTAGGTTCCTTTCACTTTCGGCGTGTCTTACAAAAAAGAGGTCGAGCATTTACGTTAATTATTTTTAAGGCTGAAAGATTACACATTGTTTTGATTTTGTAAATACTTTTAGAAACCGCGATCTGCCGGTTTTTGGGTTTGCAAGCTTTATTTAAAGCTGTTTAATATTAAGTGGGAATTTTTAATTAATCGAAATGGGAAAGTATGACAAGGACAGGAAAGAACTTGAACCTGAGATAGTTTCCGAAAATGAAACACCGGATGGCCTCGTTGATGCGGGGGATTTGGAAACGTTGATCTGTGAAGAGGCTGAAATTAGAGCCAAAACCCGAAGAGTTTTTGATGAGGAAGATGCTTTGTTTTTTGCAAATAGAATACTTCAAC
>CAYODN010000043.1:0-9721 GCA_964402735.1 uncultured Candidatus Peribacteria bacterium
GAAAAAGAAAAAATTAATGATGTTCGCTGGATGCAATCGAGAAAAAAACGATTGTAAGAAATGAAAACACAAGTGCCTGCACGAAGCCAACAAACACCTCAAGACCATAGAAAGGTAGAGGAGCGATAAATGGTACGAGAAAGGAAATCACAAGAAGCAAAACCTCCCCCGCAAAAAGATTTCCATAAAGACGGAAGGAGAAGGAAATCATTTTAGAAACCTCTGAAAGAAGCTCAAGCAGACCGATAAAAGTACCAACAGGATTTCTCAAAGGATTAACAAAAAATTTACCAAGATATGTTTTAGCGCCTAGAAAACTAATGGAAAGCACTTGAATCGCGGAAATTGAAATTAAAGCAAGAGCCAAAGTCATGTTTACATCGGCAAAAGTTGAACGAAAAAAAGGCACAAGAACAGTATGCCCATGATGTTCTTCATAAAAACCGATACTCCCGAAACCCGGAAGAAGCCCCATCCAATTGGACACGATCACAAAAAGAAAAATAGTCATTGCAATGGGGAAAATTTTATCAAGTTTTTTCTCACCGTGAACTATGTTTCCAAAAAAATCATAAAAGCCCCCGATTACCATTTCGACTACACTCTGAAACCCGGAAGGAACAAGTGCATATTTTTGTTTTCTAAGAATAAGACCAATAACAAGAAGAACAAAAATGGCCATAAATGAAGCGATAAGAGTATTTCGAACTTCAAAAGCACCAAGATGAAATATCGTCTCCGAGCCCAATGTTGGTGGTGTAAATTTGGCTTCCATACTATTTTTTGATTAATTTTTTACCGGAAATAAGATCTTTTGTTTTTATGTATACGACAGAAAGTCCCGATCCCATGGCCAATATGAAACCCACAATCGTAAAAATCGGAAAAAGATCGAAATATTTATCCACAAAAACCCCCAAAACTCCAAAAAGAAGAATCGGAGCAATAATCATATAGCCCAAATTCAGAGCGAGTGAGAAAGCCGTCATTGTGTTGTTTTCTTTTTCCATAATTACATATTTGAATTACCGAAATCATTGGACCTGGCACCTCTTCGTTTTTTCACGATTTTAAGCCTTGAAGTGGCTCTTTCAAGCTCTGAAATCGCATCAGCATAAGAAACTTTATCCTTGTATTCTTTGGACATCATATCCTTTGCTCTACTTAAAGCCTCAAGAGCGCGTTTTTCATCAATTTCCTCAGCTCTCTCCCCCGAATCGGCAATAATTGTTACGGATTTACCATCTGTCTCGAGAACCCCTTTTGTTATGCTGAAAAAGTCTTCTTTTCCTTCATTCACAATTTTGATTTCACCGGGTTTTATGGCTGAAATAAGAGGAATATGACCGGGAAGTACACTGATTTGACCATCCAAAGCGGGAACAACAATGTACGAAACATCACTGTCATACAGCGTTTTATCCGGAGTAACTATTTTTAATTTCATTTTATCCATAAAAATTATTTTACCTCATCAATAGAACCTTTCATATAAAATTGACTTTCTTCCACATCATCGAGAGTGCCATCAAGAATCATCTTAAAGCCCTTTATTGTATCTTTAAGAGAAACATATTTTCCGCTTCTACCCGTAAAGGTTTCAGCAACGAAGAAAGGTTGTGATAAGAATTTTTGAATTTTACGAGCCCTTTTAACCGTAAGTTTATCCTCTTCTGAAAGCTCTTCCATACCGAGAATCGCAATAATATCCTGAAGATCCTTGTATCTCTGAAGAATTTTCTGAACACCTCGCGCAACCATATAATGTTCCTCACCAACGATATCCGGTGACAAGATTGTAGATGTGGAATCGAGAGGATCAACGGCGGGATAAATTCCAAGCTCTGAAAGCGCTCTCGAAAGCACCACGGTGGAATCAAGATGCGCGAAAGTTGTTGCCGGAGCGGGATCCGTAAGATCATCCGCAGGCACATAAACAGCTTGAATGGAAGTGATCGAACCGTTTTTTGTAGAAGTGATTCTTTCTTGAAGAGTACCCATTTCGGTAGCAAGTGTCGGTTGATAACCTACCGCGGAAGGAATTCTTCCAAGAAGGGCGGACACCTCCGAACCGGCTTGTGTAAATCTGAAAATATTATCAATAAACAAAAGTACATCCTGATTTTCCTCGTCTCTGAAATATTCGGCCATAGTAACACCGGTAAGCCCCACTCTCTGACGTACTCCGGGTGGTTCGTTCATCTGACCGAAAACCAATGTTGTTTTATCAAGAACTCCTGATTCCTTCATTTCGTGGTACAAATCGTTTCCTTCACGACTCCTTTCACCAACACCTGCGAATACCGAAAAACCTCCGTGTTCTTGCGCAATATTTCGAATAAGTTCCATAATTACAACGGTTTTTCCAACTCCCGCACCTCCAAAAAGACCAACCTTTCCACCTTTTACAATCGGACAAATCAAATCGATAACTTTAATACCGGTTTCCAAAATATCGTTTTTAGCATTTTGCTCATCGAATCTTGGAGCCGCTCTGTGAATCGGATAAGTTTTTTTCGTTTTTACCGCCTCTTTATCATCTAGCGGATTTCCAAGAACATCAAACATTCTTCCGAGAGTTTCTCTTCCAACGGGTACGGAAATGGGTGAAGCAGTATTTTCAACTTCCTGATTCCTTTTAAGGCCATCCGTAGACCCCATTGCGATTGAGCGAACCATATTTCCGCCGAGATGTTGTTGTGTCTCGAGAATAAGTTCTTCTTTGCCCAGATTTACCTTAAGAGCATCGTAAATCTTTGGAAGAGCTTCGTTTTCGAAAGAAATGTCCACGACAGCACCGATAATTTGAGTGATTTTTCCTGCCATATTATTATAGAGTTAAAGAACTGGCGGCTATTTCCGCAATTTCCTGCGTAATTGCCGCTTGTCTGGCTTGATTATATGTTAATGTTAAATTATCCAATAAATCCGAAGCGGCGGAAGTTGCGTTTTGCATAGCAACCATTCTCGCACTGTGCTCCGAAGCCGAAGTTTCAAGAACCGCCTGATAAATTTGCGATTCCAAAAGTTGAGGAATAATGTTGTTTAAAATGTATGAAGAATCAGGTTCGAGCTTATAAGTAAGCTTTTTTTCAGGCAAATGAGCCACACTTGAAAATTTAGAACCGAGTTCGGAAAGCATCTCTGAAAAAACTTCCGGAGAGAATGGAAGAAGCGTTTTTACAACCGGTTTTTGCTGAATTAAAGAAACAAAGTCCGGATAAACAAGAAAAACTCTATCAAATGAACCGTTTAAAAAACCTTCCATAGATACTTTGCTGATCGGGAAAATATCTCGAATTTTTGGACTGCTTGTAAAAGCCGGGAAAATATATTCCACTTTTTCACCTACTCTTCTGAGAAAATCGGCACCTTTTTTTCCGCAAGCAACAAACGAAAACTGTGCTTCGGGAAAAGTTGTTTTAAGTTTTGACACTTTCTTAAAAAGATTTGCATTAAGACCTCCGCAAAGACCTTTATCCGTTGTAAAAAGAACCACGAGCACTTTATCCGCTCGTCTTGTTTCAAACAACTTTGATTTAAGTTTCCCGTTTTGAGCCATGCTTGTAATCAAAGAAAAAGCCAAATACCCGTAATTTCTAAGGCGAACGGCAAAATCGGTGGCTTTTTTCATTTTCGAAGTTGCCACAAGTTCCATCGCTTTTGTAATTTGCCTTGTAGATTTGATGGATTTTAGTTTTCTCCTTATGTCCTTGATTGAATTTGACATTAAACTTTCATTATATCTTTGTTGAACGTAACAAGTAATTCTTTGATTTGATCCTCAATTTCCGGGGTCATTTCCTTTTTTTCGGCGATTTCCTTAAGCAATTTCATATACTTCGACTCTGCAAAATCGAAAAGTTTGGCTTCATATTCCTTCACATTTTCAGTAGCAACCTTATCCAGATAATTATTGATTCCGGCATAAAGAATAAGAACCTGTTTCTCCAGAGGAAGACCGCTATATTGATTTTGTTTCAAAATTTCATTTAAACGATAACCCTTATTAAGAAGCTTCTGTGTGCCCTCATCAAGATCCGATCCGAATTGAGCGAAAACCGCAAGTTCACGGAATTGAGCAAGCTCAAGTTTCAGCTTACCGGCTACCTTTTTCATAATTTTCGTCTGCGCGGCGGAACCAACACGTGATACGGAAATACCAACGTTTAAAGCCGGACGAATACCCTTATAAAACAAATCACCC
This sequence comes from uncultured Candidatus Peribacteria bacterium, assembly GCA_964402735.1. GTDB lineage: Bacteria > Patescibacteriota > Gracilibacteria > UBA1369 > LOWO2-01-FULL-3 > JAVEWJ01. Next base: position 4,208 of record CAYODN010000043.1, read on the forward strand.
TCCAAAAATATTTGACCATCGGTGATTGAAATCACATTTGTCGGAATATAAGCGGAAACGTCACCCGCTTGCGTTTCGATAATCGGAAGAGCGGTGATTGACCCGCCTCCGTTTTTATCATCAAGACGACAAGCCCTTTCAAGAAGCCTTGAGTGAAGATAGAAAACATCTCCGGGATAAGCCTCACGACCTGAAGGTCTTCGAAGAAGCAGAGATACTTCACGATAAGCCCAAGCGTGCCTGGATAAATCATCATACACAACAAGAACATCCTTTCCCTTATCCAAGAAATATTCAGCCATCGCACAACCGGCAAAAGGCGCAATATAACTCAAAGCTGCGCTATCGGCAGCGGAAGTTTTCACAATTATGGTATAATCCATAGCTCCTTGTTTCTGAAGCTCGGTATAAATTTTTGCCAATTTAGATTCTTTCTGACCGATAGCCACATAAACACAAATCATATCTTTTCCCTTCTGATTGATAATTGTATCAATGGCAATGGCGGTTTTACCGGTTTGTCTATCTCCGATAATAAGTTCACGTTGACCTCTTCCGATCGGAATCATCGAATCGATAGCCTTAATTCCGGTTTGCACAGGCGTATTTACGGATTTTCTCTTCATTACACGAGGTGCAATTTTTTCAACCGGATAAAATTTATCGGTTTTAATCTCACCTTTTCCGTCGGCAGGAATACCAAGTGAATTTACAACTCTTCCAATAAGAGCCTCACCAACGGGAACACTTAAGATTTTATTCAAAGCCTTAACTTCGTTTCCCTCTTTAATTTCCCTTGCGTCACCAAAAATAATGGCTCCAACATTGTCTTCTTCAAGATTCAAAGCCACACCGAATTGTCCATTTTCAAACTGCACCATTTCTTGAGAGGCAACATTTTTTAGTCCCGAAATTCTCGCAATGCCGTCACCCACCTCAAGCACTCTTCCAATTTCCTCCACGCTTGAAGAAAACTTAAAATCCGAAATTTGTTTTTTTAAGGATTCAAGAATTTGATCTTTAATTTCCATAACAATATTGGTTAATTTTCCAGAAATTTATTTTTTAATATTTCAAGATTTTTTCGAACGCTTAAATCAAGCACTTTTTCATCGAATTCAAGCTTAATTCCGCCGATAATACTCTTATCGATTTTCTTCGTAAAAACGATCTTTCTTCCAAGCGATTCTTCCAAAAAACTCGAAAGTGTTTTCTCGAATTCGGCTTCCAGATCGAAAGCGCAATGTAAAACAACATGCATTTCGTTGTTTTTTTCAAGCCAATTCTTTTCAAAAACAGGAACAAAACGTTTCAAAATTTTTCTTTTTTTCTTTTTAGCTACTATTTTAAGAAAATTCGAAATTTGATCGCTTGTGATTTCAGCGGAATTTTCACGGCTTAAAACGCCGGAAAGAGCCTTACTGTATTTGTTTATTGAAACGTTCATTTATTTAATGCTTTTTAATTCTCCCATTATTGAATCTTTCAAATTCTTCTGATCATCTGGTGAATAATTTTTAGAAATAAGCTTTTGCGTAAGCAAAATAATCAAATCCCCCATTTCTCTTTTCACATCGGAAACGATCTTTTCTTTTTCCAAAGCCAATTGAATTTTGTGCTTCTTCATAGCTTCTTCCATTTCCGATTTTGTTTTTTCGATCAAAGCGTTTTGTTCTGCGAGTGCGGATTGTTTCGCTTCATACATAATGGAAACAGCTTGATTGTTTGCTTCAGCCAAAATTTTGGCCTTTTCCTCCTCCAAAGAAGAAAGGCGTTCTTCAATTTTCTTTGAATTTTCCACCGAAGCGCTGATCATTTCCTTTCGCTTTTTAATAACCGAAAGTAGGGGTTTATAAATAAGCTTCGAAAGAATGAAAAACAAAATGAAAAAATTGACTATTTGTGCAAGTAAAAGCTTAAGGTCTATGCCAAGCTTTGATATGATTTCCATTTATTAAACGAATTTAAGGATTAATGCGACTACCAATGAATAAATAGCGATAGCCTCACAGAAAGCGATAGCAAGAATCATAGCGGTTTGTACACTTGATGCGGCTTCGGGATTTCTTCCGATTGCTTCAAGACCTTTTGATGCGAGTTTACCGATTGCATAAGCCGGCATTGCTGAGCCGATTGCAATTGTCAGTGCTACATAAAGATTGTTGAAATCCATAGTTTTTCTTGTTAAGAAATTTTTTATAAATTAAAGATTATCTAGCCTCTATTTCAAAAAAAAGCAAGGCTAAAATTTTTTGCACAAAAAAAGAGGCCTTTTCCGGGCCTCTTTCAAAATTATTATTCTACCACCAAAAACCGGGGCGAAGATCTACAAGAAAATTCAAATAAGCTTGCCATTGAGTGAGCCAAGTAAAAAGTCGTTTTTGATTATCCCATAGCCATTGATTTCTCTTTCCAAGAAAAAGCATATACCAAAAATGAAAAAACATAACGATACCAAACCAGATTCCAAGCGGGATCATCGGAAACATTAAAATATATACCCAGAGACCTCGGAAAATGAAGAGTCTTGAGATTCTCTCTCTGTGTGGAACCTCGACGGTGACTTGTTTTTTATCGTCACTCATAGAAATGGGGAGTTAATAAATAAGAACTGGAATCATTATAATCAAAAATTATCATTAGGCAATTTTTTCGATAAAAGAAAAAGCGTTTTTGAGTGGAACGCTTTAAAACCACTTTTAGACCTAAAAAATCAGAAATCCGGATTTACTAACTCCCCTAACTCGATTTAGAGAAACGCATTTTTTAGGTACACCTCCATAACCGATAAAGTCCGCCTCTCCACGAGATAAAGTTTTAAATCTCGGAATAAGCGGAAACACACCCTGCCTAGACATCTGAGCCAATTCTTCTGAATTTAAATCCGTCACAAGATCAATGTACTTTTTCTGCCTAAACAAGCGAAGTATTGAATTAACGCCTTCTTTTCGCACAACGGAATCACTATCGACAATTACCTCACTCCCGTGGATCTCCTTTAGAAAACTTACCACAGAAGCACTCAAACGACGCCTTGAGACGTAAAGCACACGAACCATATGTCCTCCTCAAAAGAACGACTCAGCGAAATTGCCGAGCAAATGGAAAATTATCAAGAGTGATTTTTTAATACAAGTATTTTTTCTAATATTTAGTAAACTGTAAACAAAACAATTTCCAAAAACTTCAAACAGGGGAAGAAAAATTTTTTTGAAAAAGTATCTATTAATTTACGGATACATCAATTAACAAACATCATCGATATTACAACCGGTTTCATAATTAATTTATATACAAAAAAATACTTAATTCTAAATTCTTAAGTCTTAATCTCAATTCTTAAATTTGCTACGCAAATTTTTGGTGGGCGCTAGTGGATTCGAACCACTGACCTTCTGGGTGTAAACCAGACGCTCTAACCAACTGAGCTAAGCGCCCCGATAAATTGAATGGTGCCCAAGAGAGGACTTGAACCTCCACGGCCGAAAGGCCGCTACCACCTCAAGGTAGTGCGTCTACCAGTTCCGCCACCTGGGCAAATTCCAAATCGTATTTTCAAAAAACTGCGTCCATATTACTCAAAAAAAATATTTTGACAAGTCCCCTTTTCAAAAAAAACGCAAAATTCTAAAATAATAAGGAATAAATGCCAAAAAATGATGCAAAAAAATAAAAAAGAACAAATAAGGCAAAAATTTCTGAAAAAACGACAGAACCTTTCCTCATCTAAAATTGAAGAAAAAAGCCTACAAATCATCAAACGCCTCGAAAAAATCAAAGAATTCAAATCGGCAAAGAAAATCTGCATTTATTTTCCGGTACGCAACGAAATCAACCCATTACCGCTAATTAATTCAAATCCGCAAAAAAATTTTTATCTTCCGAAAATTAAAAACGACAAATTAACTTTTGGCCTCTTCACAAATGAAACAAAGCTTAAAAACGGGAAATTTCTTATACCGGAACCCCCTACTACAACAAAAAATCTTATTCCCGACATCATAATTATTCCGGGACTTGCTTTCGATTTACACAAAAATCGTATAGGATACGGTAAAGGGTATTTCGACAATTTCCTGAAAAATTTAAGGGAAAAATCGAAAAAAACTTTAATATTAGGTATCGCGATGGACTTTCAAATACTTAAAAAAACAATAATCCCAACACTTCCGCACGATCAAAAAATGAACTTAATAATTACTGAAAAACAAATTTACCAATAAAACTATGCTAAAAAATTTCGACAACAAAATTTACGAAGCCATAGAACTTGAAAAAATAAGACAAATCGAAAATCTCGAACTTATTCCTTCGGAAAACTATGCCTCTAAATATGTTTTGGAAGCCCTCGGATCAATTCTCACAAACAAATACAGCGAAGGCTATCCGAAAAAAAGATACTACGGGGGTTGCGAAAACATCGATATTGTGGAAGCCGAGGCAATATCTAGAGCAAAAGAACTTTTTAGCGCGGAACACGTAAACGTACAACCGCTTTCCGGCGCACCTGCAAATATCGCAGTATATTTCGCACTACTAAATCCGGGCGACACGGTCCTAGGTATGGACTTAAGCCACGGAGGACACCTCACTCACGGACATCCGGTGACCCACATGGCAAAAATTTTCAATTTTCAACGTTACAAAACCGTGAAAGAAACAGGCCAAATAGACTACGACGAAATTGAAAAAATGGCGCAGGAGCACAAACCAAAAATCATTCTGGTAGGCTTTTCCGCCTATTCCAGAGAAATCGATTACGAAAGAATTAAAAAAATCGCAGAAAAACACAATGCAATCACTATGGCGGACATTGCCCATATTGCAGGCTTAATCGCCGGAAAACAGCTAAGAAATCCGGTTCCCACCTTTGATATAGTAACCACGACAACTCACAAAACCCTCAGAGGCCCGAGGGGTGGCATGATTATGTGCAAAGAAAAGTTTGCAAAAGATATTGATAAATCCGTATTTCCCGGATTTCAGGGGGGCCCGCACGAAAACAACATCACTGCAAAAGCGGTTGCATTTAAAGAAGCGCTTAGCGAAGAATTCGAAATCTACGCAAATCAAATTATAAAAAACGCAAAAGTTCTCGAGAAAAAACTTAAAGAAAATGATTTTCAAATCGCCTTCGGTCAAACCGACAACCACCTTCTTTTAATCGATGTCACAAGCAAAGGCGTAAGCGGAAAAGAAGCCGAACACGCACTTGATCTTGCCGGAATAACCGTAAACAAAAACATGATTCCGGATGACACAAGGTCCCCAATGGATCCATCCGGAATTCGCCTTGGTACTCCAGCAATCACCACAAGAGGTATGAAGGAACCCGAGATGGAAACCATAGCAAATTTTATTATAAGAGCAATTGAAAACACTAAAAACGAAGAGGCGCTTACAAAAATCAAATCCGAAGTAAAAGAATTTGCACGCAAATTTCCGGTTCCCGGAATTACGGATTCATAAAAAATCAGGTTTTTCTGAGAACAATAATTGTAATATCGTCCATTT
>CAYODN010000044.1:0-9314 GCA_964402735.1 uncultured Candidatus Peribacteria bacterium
GGCAATAAATTGCCTTGTCGACACGTCGAAAAAACATATCTTCCCCTGTCGGGAAACGATTTTTGTGTTCGAAATTTTTATAAAATTCACCACTTTATATGTTTGGTGCTGGGCTGATATAATTTTTCCTCCTGCGACCGTTTGCCGTTCCGGCAAAGGCAATAAATTGCCTTGTCGACACGTCGAAAAAACATATCTTCCCCTGTCGGGAACCGATTTTAGCGTTGGAAATATTTATAAAATTCAACCACTGTATTTGCTGTGTATTCTTACAATCGGGCGGGGAGGTGGGCGAGCGGAGCTCGAAGTGGATTGTGTAATAGAGAATGATTCGTTTTGTTAATAAAAACAGCCCTTGTTTAAATTTAAGGGCTGTTGTAAACATTTTGCTTTCGCAAAATGTTTAGTCTTGGTGGAGCATTTTGATTTCGATTTCAACACCTGCCGGGAGGGAAAGGTTTGAGAGGGATTCGATTGTTTTTGGTGTGGTTTCGGAAATGTCGATAAGACGTGCGTGAGTTCTCATTTCGAATTGTTCTCTTGCCGTTTTGAGAACGAATGTTGATTTGTTTACTGTGAATTTTTCGATTTTTGTAGGAAGGGGGATTGGGCCTGCGACGATTGCTCCCGTTCTTTCAGCCGTTTCGATGATCAATTTTGATGTTTCATCAATCACTTTGTGATCGAAGGATTTGATTTTGATTCTGATTTTTTGCTTTGTTGCTGCTGCCATATTTTTTTAAGTTAAATAAAAATTGCCGGGGATCTTCGTCCTCGGCTTACAATGAAATCAAATCAAAAGCGCGGACTGTTTTCGCAAATATTTTGCGAAAGCCTGTGCGGTAAAATCACCGGTACAGGTCTTCATAAAGATCTTTTTCGAAGGGATGAAAACTCATCCCTTCTATAAAAAACATTTATGCAATGATTTTTGAAACAACTCCCGCTCCAACCGTTCTGCCTCCTTCACGGATAGCAAATCTTGTACCTTCATCAAGAGCGATTGGGTTTCCAAGAGTGATGTTCATCTTAATATTGTCTCCAGGCATAACCATCTCTGTTCCAGCTGGAAGTTCCACTTCTCCAGTAACGTCCGTAGTTCGGATGTAGAATTGTGGTTTGTATCCTTTGAAGAATGGAGTGTGTCTTCCACCTTCCTCTTTCGTAAGGATATAAAGCTCAGCTTCGAATTTTGTGTGTGGTTTGATTGAGCCCGGTTTTGCCATAACTTGGCCTCTTTCGATTTCTTCTCTTTCAATACCTCTGAGAAGAAGACCTACGTTGTCTCCGGCTTCACCTCTATCAAGTGTCTTTTTGAACATTTCAACACCTGTAACAACAACTTTTCTTGTGTCTTTAATACCAACGATTTCAACTTCTTCGTTGATTTTGATAACACCTTGTTCGATTCTTCCTGTTGCAACCGTTCCTCTTCCTTTGATTGAGAATACATCTTCAACCGGCATAAGGAATGGTTTGTCCAAATCTCTTTTTGGATCCGGAACGTATGTGTCTAGAGTGTCAAGAAGCTCAAGGATTGGTTTGATTGCAGCCTCATCATCCGGGTTCTCAAGAGCTTTTAGAGCTGAACCTTTGATGATTGGTGTTGTATCTCCGGGATATTCGTATTTGTTTAGAAGTTCTCTGATTTCCATTTCCGATAACTCAGCGATCTCAGGATCAGCCATATCCATTTTGTTCATGAATACAACGATGTGAGGAACGTTTACCTGGTGAGCCAAAAGAATGTGTTCTCTTGTTTGAGGCATTGGTCCGTCGGCAGCTGATACTACAAGGATTGCAGCGTCCATCTGAGCGGCACCTGTGATCATGTTTTTGATGTAGTCGGCATGTCCCGGACAGTCTACGTGAGCGTAGTGTCTTTTAGCCGTTTCGTACTCTTGGTGAGAGGTAGCGATTGTAATACCTCTTTCTCTTTCTTCGGGGGCGTTATCAATTTGGTCGTATGCGACCGCTTTGTTTGAGCCTCCCATTTTTTTTGCAGCAACTGTTGTAATTGCGGCTGTAAGGGTGGTCTTACCATGGTCTACGTGGCCGATTGTACCTACGTTGACGTGTGGCTTGGTCCTTTGAAATACTCCTTCTGCCATATTGGTTTGTTAGATTTTAATATAATATATAAGGTTTTTGCTTGAAATAAGCGTTCGCATTTTATAGTATAAATTTTTTTCTTTCAAGTTTTTTTCTTTTGAAAGACATAATCCTTTTATCCCGTGGTTCGTTTTTTGATGATTTCCTCGGAAACATTGTTTGGAACTCTTTCGTAATGACCGAATTCCATTGTGTAATTTCCTCTTCCTTGAGTCATCGAACGAAGGTCTGTTACATATCCGAACATTTCAGAGAGAGGAATATAGGCTTTAATAAATTTTACCATGTATCTGTCTCCCGTTTCATAAATTTTTCCTCTTCTTGAGCTGATATTTCCCATAACGTCTCCGAAATAATCATCGGGAACTGTAACTTCAACGTTCATAATCGGTTCCATAATAACGGCACCGGCTTTTTGACAAGCGTTTTGGAAGGCGAGTGAACCTGCGATTTTGAATGCCATTTCGGACGAGTCTACATCGTGGTAAGAACCATCATAAACTTCAACTTTGACATCAACCATCGGATAACCGGCAACGAAACCTTTGGACATCGCTTCCTGAATACCTTTGTCGATAGGAGCAATAAACTCTCTTGGGATTTTTCCTCCGACAACCGAGTTGACGAATTCGTATCCTTTTCCCGGTTCTTGCGGGAATACATTGAGAAGCACGTGACCGTATTGACCTTTACCTCCGGATTGCTTTGCGTATTTCTCTTCTCCTTTCGCATCTTTTGTGATTGTTTCTCTATATGCAACTTGAGGAGCACCTACGTTTGTTTCAACTTTGAATTCTCTTCTCATACGATCAACGATGATATCCAGGTGAAGCTCTCCGACACCTCCGATAATTGTTTGTCCGGTTTCTTCATCAGTGCGGACTTTGAGAGTCGGGTCTTCGGACGTGAGTCTTTGTAGAGCGAGACCCATTTTTTCCTGGTCGGCTTTTGTTTTTGGTTCGATTGCCATATGGATAACCGGTTCTCTAAATTTGATTGATTCAAGAACGATCATTTTGTTTACATCGCAGAGAGTGTTTCCCGTGGTGGTCTTTTTGAGGCCTACCATTGCGGCGATATCACCGGCGTGAACTTCTTTAACATCTTCTCTGTGGTTCGCGTGCATTCGAAGAAGTCGTCCGATTCTTTCTTTTGTGTCTGTTGTTGGATTGTAAACATAAGAGCCGGATTCGAGTTTTCCGGAATATACACGGAAGAATGTGAGGCTTCCCACGAACGGATCAGTTGTGATTTTGAAGGCAAGAGCCGTGAACGGTTCGTTGTCGTCGGCTTTTCTTACGATTTCTTCGCCGGATTTAGGATCGTGTCCCACTACCGGTGGAATATCGAGAGGGCTTGGAAGATATTCGCAAACCGCGTCCAAAAGAAGCTGAACACCGATGTTGCTTAAAGCGGCACCGCATAAAATAGGATAAAGCTTGTTTGATACTGTGGCTTTTCTGAGTGTTGTTTTGATTTCGTCGATTGTGATTTCTTGTTCTTCAAGGAATTTTCCCATAAGCGCATCGTCGTGCTCGGATACTTTTTCAACCAATTTTGCTCTGAATTCTTTCACTTTTTCCAACATATCTTCGGGAACAGGGATCTCTGTGATTTTTTCACCGTTTTGACCTTCGAACTTGAAAGCTTTTTCGGTGATAAGATCAATCACTCCGGTGAATTCGTTTTCAGCTCCGATTGGAAGTTGGATCGCCACTGCGTCCGGGGAAAGTCTATTGTGGATTGAGTTTAAGCTCATATAGAAATCGCCTCCGGTTTTATCCATTTTGTTTATAAATCCGAGTCTGGGAACATGGTATTTATCGGCTTGTCTCCAAACGGTTTCGGATTGGGGTTCCACACCCTGTGCGCCATCGAAAATCGTGACACCTCCATCAAGAACACGAAGGGATCTTTCCACTTCTACCGTGAAGTCAACGTGGCCCGGAGTATCGATAAGATTGATTTTGTATTTGTCCGTGGGGTCGTTTAGCTTTGTCCAAAAACATGTAGTGGCGGCTGAAGTAATAGTGATTCCTCTTTCTCTTTCTTGCTCCATCCAGTCCATTTGCGATTCACCATCGTGAGTTTCTCCGATTTTGTGGGATTTACCCGTGTAGTAAAGAATTCTTTCGGAAACGGTGGTTTTTCCCGCATCAATGTGAGCGATAATACCGATGTTTCTCAGTTTGTGTAGGTCTTCAGCCATAGTAATATTGATTAGTTTTATGCGATAAAATTAACGGAAAGTCCGTCGCAAGGGCATTATATAAATGGGTCGCTGAAAGTCAATTGAAAATGGAAATCGTTTGATTGGGGGATTTCTGCGTTGAAAACGAAAAAGCAATTCGCCGTATATTTGAATACGGCTCATTTTACTTTTTCATTTTCGCCTTGAAATCCCCTCAATCAAACGATTTAAAAAAGGGAGTAGTTTGGGGAATTATTTAATACTTGAGTAAGGTTTGAAGTACTTGTGAGGGCGATGACTAATTTATCCTCCTGCGACTATATTTGCCTTCGGCAAAGGCAACACGCTTCGAGTCGACTAGTCGGATAAATCAGGCATCGTCCTTGGAATGTTTAATATTATTTCAATTTGGCTTTCGCTTTGAAAATTTTGGGGAGGAATAGGGGGGGATTTTTGATAATAAAAAAGACCAAGTATGAAATTGGTCTTTTTTATTAATATTTGTATTAGTTCAGTTTCGGAGAAAATAAACCGACAATTTTTGTTATTTCTGTGACTAACTCGGATTCAAATTCTTTGTCACCTCGGGCTTGGTCTTCTAACTCTATCTCGGTTATTTTTTCTTGTTGATCGATTAGTAGTTGTTGCCTGTGTTCTTCTGAAATATCATCCATACTGAGTGTCCATTTATTGTAGCATGCTTTTATTTCGAGCACTCTTTCCTTTACTGTTGTATTTTCCGTGTGTTCTTTGAATCTTATTAATTGTCCTTCAACTTTGGCAATGAGACAATTTTTTAGAATGCTTTTGTTGCTAAAAATAAACAATAAAGACTCTAGGGGCAAATCAATTGTGATTCCTTCTTCTTTAATTCTTCTTGCTAATAAATCGCTTTTTGATTTTTCTTCAGGTGTCAATTCTTCTTTGAGGTGGCGAAAGTATTCTTCGTGTAAGTTAGCCAAGTAAAAATCGTAATTGTTGATAAGTAATACACCCTCAAGTAGTTCTTTGATTTTTCTTTTTTCTTCATCGGTAAGTTCGGTAATTAGTTTAGAAAAATTTTCTGGTGCAAAAGTGATAGCTTTGAGGGTTGCGTGTCGGAGTATTTTTTCGTCCTCGGTTTCTTGGAAATATTCAGTGTCCCAGTTTGGGATTTGGTTTGGTGCCATTGTTATTGTTTAATATTTAAGAGGAGTATTTTGCATCTTTTTTTTGATTTTTGTCAATATCTTTTCGTTGAAAAGCTCCGGTTTTGAAACAATCAATAATTTATTGGCTTAAAGTAGAAATCTTAAAATTTTTCACTAAGCAATTTGTTTAAAAGGGGTGTGATTTTTGAGACTTTTTTTTAGTACCTTTGAAGTTTTTCGATTCGTTCTGACATCGGTGGGTGGGTGGACCAGATGCGGGACCAGATGCCGGGCTTTTTGTTTGAAGAGTTGCCGAGGGCGGAGGCGCCGTTCATTTTTAATAGTTCTTTTGCGTGGAGCTTGTGGCCTTCTTTGCTTGGGTCGGCGATGCAGGAACCGGAAATTGAGGCTTTTTTATCGAGTACTTCAAGACGTGCATCTTGCGAGATTTTTTTGAGTGCGGAAACTAAGGCAAGGGGGTTGTTTGTGAGTTTTGCGGAGGTGGCGTCGGCGAGGAATTCTCGTTCACGGCTTATTGCAAGCTTTGCGAGCGTGCCTATGAGTGTGCCGAGGGTGATGAATAGAAGGCCGATTATGAATGTGGCGGTGCCTGCTATATTGTTGTCTGAAGATCTGCTGAAAAAACTTGTGCGCCAAATGGTTTCGCCGATCATTTCAATTGCTCCTACAAATGTTGTGGCGATGAGCATTACTCTGATGTCACGGTTTAAAATGTGTCCGACTTCGTGGGCCATCACGGCTTCGAGTTCCTGTTTTGATAACTTTTCAAGGAGACCGCTTGATATTGCCACTTTTGCGTTTTTAGGAGAATTGCCCGTGGCGAAGGCGTTTAAACTGGAATCTTGAATGATGTAAATTTCGGGTGTTTTTGGGAGGCCGGCTGCGATTGATACGTTTTCAACCGATCTGAAAAGTTCCGGGTGGTCCTTTTTTTCGATGGGTTTTGCGCCTGCGAAGGCGAGCATAAGTTTACTTCCGAGGAAATAACTCATAATGCCCCACATAAATACACCGATGAGAACGTAAAATCCGAGTGTTCCCATCATTTCGTTTGCGATTTGAAGAGGGCTTATTGGAGTGGGCGATTTGACGAAAAACGAGGCGATAAGGATGCCCAAATATGAAAGGCCGAGCATAAGAATCGGGAATGCGAGAAAGAGAAATATCGTGCGAATTCTATTGGATCTGATTTGATCGTGGAGGGAAACGGGTGTGTTTGTCATATTTTTGTTCTTTAAAATTTAATTTGTGTGGGATTTTTGGCTTGTTCTTTTTCTTCCGCTTCAATTTCGAAAAAATCGGCTTTTTTGAATTTGAAAATTCCCGCGATGATATTTGTGGGCACGCTTTCAATTGCAGTGTTGAAACTATTTACAGCGCCGTTGTAAAACCTTCTTGAAGCGGAAAGTTTGTCTTCGGTGTCGGAAAGTTCTTGCTGGAGGTGTAGGAAGTTTTGGTCGGCTTTGAGTGCCGGATAGCTTTCCGCAACCGCGAAAAGAGATTTGAGTGTATCTGAAATTTCGTTTTCCGCTTTTGCTTTATCGTGAATATTTTTCGAGTGCATCGCCTCGGTGCGGGCTTTTGTGACTTTTTCGAAAGTGTCCGCTTCGTGCTTGGCGTAGCCTTTTACCGTGTTTACAAGATTGGGGATTAAATCGTAGCGTCTTTTTAGCTGAACTTCGATGCCGGAATATGATTCTTTGACCGTGTTTTTCTTGCTGACAAGAGAGTTGTAAAGAAAAATCGGCACGAGAACGAGCAAAAGTGCGACTATGATTAATGTGATTTCCATTTTTTTGAGGTTATTTTTTGTTTGAATCGTAAATAGCGAAGCCTGCAAAAACCGCTATAACAAGGATTATTCCCAAAATGCCGAGAAGCATCATTTGTTTTAATTTAAATGTGGATAGATTCTAGCTTAAAAGCGGAGGGAAGGGAAGAGGGGGGATTAGAAAATTTCTTTTTGAATTAACATCTTTTCTGTTTTTTCAAGATATTCAAAATATGCTTCGTCTTTAAAGTATCGGGGGTAAAATAATTCAAGTTCTATGGGTTTTGTTTCTTGAAAATAATTTGTGAATTCGAATCGTATTTTAAAATTATGTTTTGTGTGTCTATAGCAACATAATAATAAGGAGATTCTTGTTTGATCTTTTGGTCTTAAATATTCAGAAGTAGGGATTGGTGGTAATACATAATTTTTTATATTTTCTTTTAGTCGAGCGGGGTATCTGTAATTGGATTCCAAGTGACCTCCACCCAGTTCTCCTTCACATAAAGAAATCCTTAAGTTGAAGGGTATGTTTTGTCTTTTTTTGTTTGCGGTAAATTTGAAAATTCCGATAATATAAACGTATTTGGGTGGGTTATTATCCCATGGGTTAATTAGGGGTTGTTTTATTGTGTTTACATGGAAGTCAAAGATTTCTTTGAATAAGTTTATCCTTTCTGATTTGATAATGTTTGGAATGGTTTTTTTATAAGTAAAAGTGTTCGGTAATGATGGTGTGATAAATTCTGTATTAGTAATATTAAAATGAAGGGAGGCGTTTGTAATTTTTCCCCAGCCTTCGTTATGGATTGTCAGTTCGTATTTGACGTAATCTTCGGAGAAAAGAATGAGTGGTTTGTTGATTGGTTTACTTTCTTTTACAAATAGAATTATATTTTTTAATATAAATGCGTTGTTTGTGTTGTTGTTAAATTTTATGTCTAAAGTGGGAAATTGAATTCCTGTTCTTAGAACATTTGCTTGGCCTAAATATTTAATAATTTTCTGATTTTTTAGGTCGGAAAAATATTGTGTGTATGGATAAATGGTAATTAAATCAATCTGTTTTTTTATTCTATAGTTTAAATCAAAATCTTTGTTTAGGTTGTGTCTTCCGATGATTTCATTATCAATATTTTTGATATTGATATCTATATCTAGCTCTTCAGGGATTGTTTTAATTTCTTTCTGCAAAATCTCTAAAATTGATTTTCTTTTTTCATGTGATAAAGAGGGTAGTTGTTGTTTAAGCTCTTTAATAGAAAGAATGTCGTTTTCTATGTTAAAGTCGGGGTATGGTTTGTAGGGGTTTTCTCGAAGAGCTCTTTTTAATTTGTCAGCGGTTTTTTTAAGAATAAAAAATTTTATTCCGATAGGAAATGTGTCTTTATGCTTTTTCATAAAACCAAGTGAATCAGTTTTAAATTTTTTGAGATCAATTCTTGAAGTAACGGAAAAAGCAATTTTTTTTGAATGATCACCCAAATCGATATGTGGAAAATTTGGTTTGGAGTCATTAAGATTTTTAAGTTTAAGATTGAATATTATGTTTAGTAATTGTCGAGATAGATTTTCAGAGTCTTTGTTGATGTCGAAATAGGAATTATTGTTGTGTGCTTCAACTTGTGAAATCCATTCGTCAAGGTATCTTGAGATTTGTTTTATTTGGTCGCCACTTAAAAGTGAGTTTTTTGACATTTCTATTTTGTAATGGAGTAGATTGTTCCACCTTCTTGGCCATAGTATAAAATGCTGGGTTGTGACTTGTATCTAATATAAAAACTTTCCGCTGGCGTTGCTTGGCAATCATTTTTTAAAATCCACCATTTTTTATCGTCGCTTATAATGGGGCCTGTTTGTACACATGAAAATCCTCCGATTGGGGGTTGTCCCGAAGGTCCGTGAGTGACAATTAAACTGTATTTTTGATCTCCATATTCTTGTTTAATGCCTACCTTTTCTATTTCTTCGTACGGTATGGCAATAATGAATGGATACCATCTGCCTTGTTTAGGGCGGACTTCTATTATGTCGTTGCCTTGATTTTTGTAGTTTGGGTAAATTTTGTGATAAAAATTTTCTTCATCGG
>CAYODN010000045.1:0-9306 GCA_964402735.1 uncultured Candidatus Peribacteria bacterium
TGATGTTTCAAAGGAAATTTCATATTTTGAGGGTGTGAGGGACAAGATTTATCCTTTGATAAAAAATACGACTTATTTGTTGGATGGAGCTGTCGAGGAAGGAAAGAAAATTTTGATTGAGGGTGCAAATGGTACTTTATTGGATGTTGATCACGGAACTTATCCGTTTGTTACTTCTTCTAATCCTTCAATAGGCGGTGTAATTGCAGGTTCAGGAATCGGGGCAAATAAAATTGATTCAGTTGTCGGTGTTATGAAGGCGTATTTTACCAGAGTGGGGTCCGGTCCGTTTCCTACCGAGTTAAATGATGAAGTTGGAGAAAAATTGAGAGCTTTGGGGGGAGAATATGGGGCAACAACGGGTCGTCCACGTAGATGTGGATGGTTTGATGCGGTTGCGTCAAAATATTCTCGTATTGTGAACGGGTTGGATACTTTGAATATCACCAAACTTGACGTGCTTGACTCTTTTGATAGTGTAAGAATAGGGGTTGCTTATAAAATTAATGGTGTGTTAACTGATGAGTTCCCCAGTTCAATTAATGCATTGGAAAATGCAGAGGTTGTGTATGAGGATATGCCGGGCTGGGAAACTTCTACTGCCGAGGTTAGAAAGATTTCTGATTTGCCTTATAATGCGAGACAATATGTCGAAAGACTTGAAACCTTGGTGGGAGCTTCGGTCGAATATGTCGGGGTTGGCGTGGAGCGTGATGCAATAGCCGTTAAGTAAATTATTATGAGATATTTATTTTCTTCAAATCAGAAAAAGCTTGGTGAATATCGCGAATTTGGGCTTGAAGATGTACAATTGTTTGATGGACCGGACTTGAAAGAAGTTCTTTCTTCGGCTTCGGATGTCATAATGTATAAAGCTCTTGAGGCGGGAAGTTTTATGCAAGGGCGTGTTTTGGTTGATGATACTTATTTGGAAGTTGATGGGGAAGAACTAGTGGATATTAAGTGGCAAATTGATTCGGTTAGGTCTTTTCAGAACCGTTCAATTGTTTGGGTTGTGAATATTGGGGAAAATGATGGTTCTTTCATTCGAATTTTTTCGGGAAGAATTTGTTGTGAGGTGAAAAATGTTTTGAGTGTTCCTGAAAATGCTTTTGGTTTTGATCCTTTTTTGGTGCCGGTTGGGCAGAGCGAAACTTTATATGAATTAGCTCAAAAGGGGCAAAAGTCTATATTTTCCGCACGCCGTATAGCGATTGAAAAGATTATGAATAATTCTCCCGATTTGATAGTTGAAATTGATACAATTCCAAAATGGAACGGAGCTTTTCAGAATGAGTAGAAAAGGGGCCTTGAAAAACTTGTTTTTCAAGGCCCCCTCACTTTTTAATTTTTTTATTGAAGGCTCAAAAGTTCGCTCAAGCCTTCGTAATCTATTGTGATTGTTATATCGTCGAAGTCGCCGAATTGTGCGATTGTTTGTTTGATCTGCGCTTCAATTCTGGGATTGTCACAAACGCCGCCGATAAGCAGGTTTCCAGTTAAGTTTACTTCAACCGAGTTTGTTTCTTCGTCGTAAAGCACTTGTGTGACGGTAAGATCGGATTGATAGAGCGAATTGTAGAATTCTTCATTCAGTGGGCTTGTATATGTGCTGTTTTTGAATCCGAAAAGATAATTTAGGGCGGTTTCAACATCGTCCGTGAAATCTCCGGCGAGTTTTGCGTCCATAAATTCTCCGATTGCCACAACCGAATCTCCGCATCCCACTTCGATTCCGTTTTTTCCAGCGTCTTCCAGCTTGATCATGTAGATTTGAAGAAGCTTTTGGTATGTGTTCATCGTAACCGAATTCGAAAGATCGACACCTTGACTAATCGAGTCGAAGTTTACCTGAATTTCTCCACGTTCTTTCAGGTATTCATTTAGGGCTCCTTCTTTGTCTTTTATAATGCGAGTGATCATATCCGCCATTTCTCCTCGTAAAATGTTGTCGTAAAAACCGTGAATTGTGAAGGGAATGTAGTTTTTTTCCGAGGCCTTTTCTACGGCATCCACATACCAAGGATCGCCTTCCGTGAAGTTAATCTGAAAACTTTTTAGAGTCATTTTTAAGCCTTCCACGAATGGAACGAGTTGGTCCGGTTTGTAGAGAGTGCCGTTTTCGTAGCCTTTGACCCAGCCTTTGTCTTTCGCATAGCAAACATATTTTGTGTACCAAGCGTTTGAAGGGACATCGTTAAAACAATTTTGTGTAGCGAATGGATCAAGGTCGCTTTGTGATAAGTTGTTGTATACAAGAAATCCGTTTACAATTATTTTTATCATTTCGGCTCTGTTGATCGTGTTGTCCGGTTTGAATGTAAAATCTTCATAACCGTTTACGAGTCCTCTTGTTTGTAGAAAGTAAATGCCGTCACGGTAGGTGTGTTCCGAGATGTCGGAGAATGGGGGAAGCGGTGTCAAAGCGTTTGCGATTTGCGTGAATAAAAGTAGCGCAATCGTGGCCATCAGAATTTTTTTCATCTGTTTGTAGGGTTATTGATTTGATATAAATAGGATTTTAGGTCGGAGACTTTTGCCTCATTTTCAGGGGAAAATCTTAAGGATTGAATTTTTTTGTCTATAAAATAATTCGAGAGATTTTTTGCTGTGAAAGGACCTACTGCGGTTAATAACAAAATAATTGTGAGCGAAAAGGGGATCATTCTGAGCTCTTTCGCTTTTGAGATCAGAAAATATATTGTGAGGGTTATTATCCAAATTGCGAAAAACGCGAGATATGCGCGATTTATTGTGAGTCCGTATTCGCTGATTCTGATTTGAAGCGCCAGAATAAGCAGGATTTGGTTTGGGATTAAAAGAAAGAAAAAATATTTTTCAAAAAACGCATTTAGTTTCGTTTTGAGATTGGTTGTTTTGTTTATTATATAGATTGCAATTCCTACGATAGAGATAATTAAAACGAGTAGGGCGACTTGGTTTTTCGGCCAGATTCCGGTGATCATTATTTTCAGAGCGTAGGCGTATAAAATGGCTGTGTAGACAAGAATTCCCGGGATTAGTATGTATGTGTCGATTTTTGCGAGACTGAGTGTTTTTGATTTTGAAAGGATGAGATCTTCCGTGTTTTTCGGGTTTAAATGGCATACAATAAAGCTTCCCAGGAAAAAACCGAGCCAGAAAAATAAGTTAATTGAAATATTTGGATTTATTTCGAATTCAAAGAGGTAAATGCAGAGTAAATATACGCCCATAAGTATCAGAAAAATTCCGGCGGAGATTGAAATCGCAAGCAGAATGTCGGAAATTTGGCGCAGGGCGTTTTCTCCGAATGTGTTTTTTTCGTCTTTTTTCTTAAGAACAGGGCTTAAAAATATGCTTAATATGCTAAGGATAAATAGGTGTGAAAAGAGAAATTCAGATGCGCTGCCGGGTAAAATTTTTGAAAAGTTTGTGAAGACGAAAAAGTGAAGAATCAGAAGAATGCCTAGTAATACGGCTTGTGCCAGAGGTTCGAGTTTTTTCTTGTTATTATGTTTGAAAAAAACCGCTATCGAGAAAGAGAAAAAAAGACCGAGAATTAAAACCGGAGGGAAGTCGGTTTTCATTTTGTCGCTAATGTGTAGAGAGATGTTGATACAGAGGATTAGTGCATAGGTTATTGTTGCGTAGAATGTGAAAAATGTTTCTTGGAACGCGGATTTGTTTTTAAAAAGATTTAAGATTTTCATTATGCGATTTTTAAATTGGACTTATTTTACCCGAATTGGCGAATTAAGTCGATAAGCTTAAATTGGCTTTTAAAAGTGTTGAGAATTTGATATAAATGTTCGCGAAATCGACACGGAGAGATGGCCGAGTGGCTGAAGGTACACGCTTGGAAAGCGTGCGTGGGGCAACTCACCGCGGGTTCGAATCCCGCTCTCTCCGCCAGTGATGTGTACCCCCAAAAAGTGGACACGGAATTTTTAGTGAAGTTTTTGGATGGATGTTTCTGAATTTGAATTTAGAAATTTCTTTTGTGTTATGATATTTTGTTTTAGTAATAATGTTTTTTATGTCTACTTTGCTTCAAATAACGGGACTTGGTAAGGCTTATTCAGATCATGTGATTTTTGAAAACGCTTCGTTTACCGTTAGTGAAAAACAAAAAATTGCGGTGGTTGGTCGAAACGGGGCGGGAAAAACGACTTTGTTTCGAATAATTATGGGTGAAGAAATCGCTTCTTCCGGGGATGTGAAAATTTTCCCCGGCACCTCAATCGGGTATTTAAAGCAGACGAATCCTTTTTCGGACGCGGATAAAGTGATGGAGTTTTTGACTTCCAGTTCCGGTAAAAAAGATTTCGAGTGTGCAAAGGTGGCCGGGCAGTTTCAAATAAAAACCGATCTTTTCGATAGAAAAATTTCATCGCTTGCCGGTGGTTTTCAAATGAGAATCAAGCTTGTGGACATGCTCCTTAAAGATCCGAACTTGCTTCTTCTTGATGAGCCGACCAATTATCTTGATTTATCAACACAGATGCTTCTTGAAAGGTTTTTGAAAAATTATAAGGCCGGTTTTTTGCTTATATCACACGATAGAGAATTTATTAAAAAAACTTGCACATACACTTTGGAAATTGATCAGGGAAAAACTTTTCTTTTTCCGAAATCCATCGAAGAATACCTTGAATACAAGGAAGAAAAGCTTTTGACTATCCAAAAAACTAATAAAAAAACCGAGGAACAGAAAAAACACCTTCAGGAGTTTGTTGAGCGATTTAGGGCTAAAGCAAGCAAAGCGACTCAAGCTCAATCGAAACTGAAACAATTAAATAAATTAAAAACAATAGAGATTTTGCATCCGATAAGTACTAGTAAAATCCGGATTCCAAAAGTTGAGGAAAAAAACGGAATTGCTCTTTTTGTTGAAGATTTGGCTATCGGTTACGGTGAACATGTTGTTGCAAAGGGAATTTCTCTTGAGATTGAGCGGGGTGAACATATTGCCATTGTGGGAGATAACGGCCAGGGTAAGACCACTTTTTTAAAAACTCTTTCCGGAGAAAATCCTCCGATAAGGGGTAATTTCAGGTGGGGGCATAATGTGAAAGTGGGATATTTTGCGCAACATGTTCCTATGACTATGGACATCAATGATACGGTTTTCGGCTATCTAAAGAAAAATGCGCCTCTTGATATTCCCGATGTGGATCTTTTTGAAATGGCTGGAAATTTTTTGTTTAAAAACGATGCCCTGAAAAAACAAATTTCGATTTTGAGCGGAGGAGAGCGCGCGAGGCTTTGTCTTGCCGGGATGCTTCTTAATCGGAATAATGTGCTTCTTCTTGATGAACCGACCAATCATCTCGATTTTGAAACCGTGGAGGCCTTGGCTAAGGCTCTAAAAGAATGCAACAGCACCGTGATTTTTGTGTGTCACAACAGGACTTTCGTGGATGCTCTTGCAAACGGAATTATTGAAGTGAAAAACGGAAAAGTGACTCGTTTTCATCACAACTATGAAGAATATGTTTATAGGCTTCAGAATGAAATTTTCAAGGATGTGGAGAATGAAAATTTGAAGATGGGGGCTTCTTTAAGCCTGAAATCCGAAATGGAAGATAAGCAGGTTCTTCGACAAAAAATGAAGGAAAACACAAAAAACATTCGCAAAGTTGAGGCGGAAATAAAAAAACTTGAGGACGAAAAACGCGAACTTCTTGAGTGGTTTGAAAAAAATTATAAGGAATTTTCGGTGGAGAAGAATAAAAGGCTTGGGGAAGTTAATACTTTGCTGGCTGAAAAAGAAGATCTATGGCTTTTTTTGAATGCGAAGTTAGAAGAGCTTGGGTGAAATTTTTTTTACGATCATGTTGAGGTCTGTTGTCGATTTTGGATTTGTTTTTTTTCATGCAATGTGTTTATATGATTTCTTAAAATATTCTTAATCGTTTGAGGTATGCCGTTTCCCTATGATCCTGAAAGATTTGAATCTGCCGAATATCTTAAAAAAGTAAAAACAAGATCGGCTGAAATTATTCGTGAAGGTACGAGTCGCGAACTTGACGATCTTGCAAGGGCTACTTTTGACGAGGGCTTTCCTTTGGCTGTAAGAAAAGCTATTTCCGAGGTGTTTTTTTCCAGTGGTATGGCGTTTCGTTTAACGGAAATGAAAACAATTAATCCTCCTGCGCCTGTGTTAACAAGAGAAGAAAAAATTGAAAAATTAAAAGCAAAACTTCTCGCTGATTTAAATGCCATAAAAGAGGGAGCGGAGAATCCTTTTGAAGACAATGTTGATGAGTAGAAAAGTTTCTCTTGTTTATAAATAATTATAAATTAGACTTAATTAGTAGGTTTAATTTGTTTTTATGTTTGAAAAAATTCAAAAATTTTTGACTGAAAATGCGAATGAAAATGTGGCGAAGAGCGGACAGAGATTTTTCAAGACGCCTATTAAAATTCATGGAATTTCAACACCCAAAATTCAAAAGTTTTCAAAGGAGATTTTCCGAGAAATGAAGCAACACTCAAAGGCGGAAATTTTTGTTTTGTGTGAAAAACTTTGGAAAACCAAATATTTTGAGGAGTGTATTATCGCTTGTAATTTATCCGATTTGGTGGCGAAGGATTTTGAAGAAGCGGATTTTAAGATCTTTGAAAATTGGATAAATAAATATGTGAAAAATTGGGCGACTTGCGATACTTTTTGTAATCATACGATGGGGGATTTTTTGATGAAATTTCCGAAATACGTTTTTGAAATGAAGAAATGGGCGCATTCTTCGAATTTGTGGCTTCGTAGGGCGAGTGCTGTGTCTTTGATTGTTCCTGTGAGGAAAGGTCTTTTTTTGAAAGAAGTTTTCGAAATTTCCGATATTTTACTTATAGACAAAGAAGATTTGGTTCAAAAGGGTTATGGATGGGTGCTTAAAGTGGCTTCATCTCAACATCTTGATGAAGTGTTTGATTTTGTGATGAGAAGAAAACCCGAGATGCCTCGCACGGCTCTTCGTTATGCGATTGAAAAAATGCCGAAGGAGTATAAGGTGAAGGCAATGACTAAAGAATAATATGAAAAATACTTATATGTCTAAGTTTAAGTTCATACACAAGCCATTATTTTGGGTCTTGATGGTTTTGTTGATTTGTTGTTTTTTGCCTTTGTTTGTGGTTGTTTATGATAAATATGTGTCGAGTTTTTCTTCGGATTTTATTTATTCCGATGTTTCAAAAATTCCATATCGAAAATGCGCACTTCTTTTGGGGACTACAAAAATTCTTCCCGATGGAAGACGAAATTTGTTTTATCTTTATAGAATTGATGCTGTTTACTACCTTTATCAGGCTGAAAAAGTGGCTTGTGTAGTTGTTTCCGGAGATAATTCCACTAAAAAATACAATGAGCCTGAATCTATGAGGAACGATTTGATTGCAAAGGGAATTCCGGATGAGGTGATTTATTTGGACTATGCCGGGTTTGATACGCTTGATTCCATCGTTCGCATGAATAAAATTTTTGGACAGAGCGCTTTTACCATTGTGTCTCAAGAATTTCACAATGAAAGAGCCGTGTACATTGCTAAGAAAAAGGGCTATGATGTCGTGGCCTTTTCGGCGAAAGATGTTTCGAGTTTCTTTACCGCTCGTATGGATTTTCGTGAAAAATTGGCGAGGGTGAAAATGTTTTTAGAACTTTTTTCGAACAAAGGGCCTAAATTTTTAGGTGAAGAAATTGTTATTCCTTAAATAAAAATTATTATGAAAAAGAATTTAATCGCTTTCGTTTTTATTTCTTTGGCTCTGTCCGCTTGTACCGCAAATGCGCCAAGTGTATCGAATTCCAATGAAAATCTTAGTTCCGGAAGCGTTGAAGTATCTGAACAAATTTCCGTAAAAGAATATTCTTTGGCTGATGTGGCTTTGCACAGTGTGAAAGGGGATTGTTGGATGGTAATTTCCGGAAAGGTTTACGATTTATCCACTTCGAATTCTCATCCGGGGGGTGCCGCAATTCTTGAAGGATGCGGAAAAGATGCAACGGATCTCTTTGAAACAAGGCCTATGGGATCAGGAACTCCACATTCCGATAATGCAAGAAAGTACTTGGAAAACTATTATGTTGGAGAATTAGCAAAATAAAATGAAATTTTTAAGTCCCAAATTTTCGGTTTTGTTGACTGTTTTTATTGGAGTTCTTGGTATCGGTATCATTATTCCGATTTTGCCTTTTTATATCGAATCTTATGATGTGGGGGCGGTTGTTGTTACTTCGTTTTTTTCGATTTTTGCTTTTTGCGCTTTTTTGGCAGGTCCCGTTCTTGGTGTCCTTTCCGATCGATTCGGCAGAAGACCTGTGATGATTTTGAGTAATTTGGCAACAAGTATAGGTTGGCTGATTTTTGCTTCTGCAGGTTCCCTTTTTTGGCTTTTTGTCGGGAGAATTATTGAGGGACTTGCTTCCGGAAACATATCCGCTGCAAACAGTTATTTGAGTGATATTTCTAAAGACGCTAAAGATCGTGCTTCAAATTTGGGCCTTCTCGGAGCGGTTTTTGGAATCGGGTTTATAATCGGTCCCGCGATTGGAGGTTTTTTAAGCAGAATATCAAGTGGCTTTCCTTTTTATTTCGCCGCTTTTTTGTCTTTGTTTGCAACTTTGCTAAGTATTTTTGTGCTTCCGGAAAGTTTAAAAGAAAAGTCGAAATTAAAATTAAGCATAAATCCATTTAGGCCATTATTAAGGACACTTTCTAAGAAAAATTTGCGACATTATTTTGTGGTTTGGATTTTTTTTAATTTCGGGATTTCCATGATGCAAGCTGTTTTTGCTTTGTATTTGTTTTCGGCTTTCGGTTTTCGCGAAACGGGATCTTCGTTGATTTTGGCTGTTGTTGGACTTATTATTGCATTAAATCAGGGGCTTCTTCTTAGAAAATTTTGGATTAAAAACTTCAAAGAAAGGGATTTGATGTATTATGGTTTGCTTATTTTGGGTCTTGCTTTTGCATTTTTTTCGATAGGGTATCTTTGGGTATTTTTAGTGGGACTATTATTGAATGCATTTAGTCAGTCAATTCTTCGAATCGTCGTTACAAGTGAGGTTGCCGGTATGTGCGAGGAAAGTGTGAGAGGGGAAACACTTGGGGTGCTTACTTCACTTTCTTCACTTTGTATGACACTTGCGCCACTTTTAGCGGGGGTTCTTTTTGAAATGAATATAAAAATTCCGTTTATTTTAGCTTCGATTATTTGTGTTTTCGCCTTTGGAATCGTGTATGTTGAAAGGAGAAAAATTCGTGATATTAAAGAGGCTTCTCCTGTAATTTATTAAAATGAAAAATATTTTTTTGGCTTTTT
>CAYODN010000046.1:0-7868 GCA_964402735.1 uncultured Candidatus Peribacteria bacterium
AAGGAAGGGATAAAAAAATTCCCCAAAGGAGGCCCGGGGAAAAGGAGGATGAATATGCACTTAGAGTTGAGATTTTTCGCTCTGCACAAAAGGCTCAATTGGATAATGAAAAGGCTAAAAAGAGATCCGGTGAGAGTTATTCTTTTGGAGATGATGCCTCCATAAAACAACCCGCCCGTGTATCAAAAAGGGCCCGAAAAAAAGAATAAAGTCGTTTTTAGCGTGGACAATAGGGGAAATGTGGACTAGTATATAGTTACTTAAAAAATATTATGAGAGCTGGAGCAGATCAAAATTTTGAATTTGAGTCCGAGGGCGTAACACCCGAGGTTTTGTCGAGTGAAGAGACTATCGACGGTAAAATTGTTGGTTTTGATGCTGTGGGAGAGGAACCTAAAACGATTGAAGAAGAACTCCAAGAGTATTTTAAATTGCGTGCGGAAGCCGTGTTAAAGGCTCAAGAACAGGCCTTGAAAGATTATAGGGCTACGGGAGAAGGGCTTTCACCTGAAGAGGCACGCAGAATTCAAACCGACCTTATTGTTAATAAGGGTATGAAAGCATGGGAGAAAAGGAAAAATTTCTATAGAGGAGAACGCGCAGCTTAATTTCATGTTGATTTTTCGTGGACAATCTTGCAAGATTTTGTTCTGTTTTTTAATTTTAAGAAATGGCAGAAAATGAAGTAAATCCAAATCCGGTTTTGGAAACAAATAATGGAGATATTGGAAAAAATGAGGCTTTAGATGAGGATCCTTGCGTAATTGCGGTTCAAGAAGGCATTCAAAGCGAAGCACTTGCTAGAATTGAGAGATCTTTTGAGCTTCGCGAAATTTTTGATAAAAAAGTTTCTCTTGCTCGAATCCGTGCTTATTTAATGCAGTTTAGTGCAGAAAAAACGAAACTTAGAGAACATATTTTAAAAACCCAGACGTCCCTTTCCAATGAGATAAACGAGAGAGTTCTTACAATAATCCAAAACTGCCTGCAAATCTTGCAGGATTTTTTCGTTGAAATCGGCGGGGAAAACCTACGAACGAAGGAAATAGTGGCAAGCATAAGAAATGTGCTTCAGGAAGATCTTACTCCCGCAGTAGTTTTTTCCAAGACTACTCATATTGAAAACATTTTACTTAAGCAAGAACTGGCCGAACTTATCAAAGAGTTTTCCCAAAATAAAGAATACACAGAAATGATTGACGGGAAGCTGCACATTGATCATGTTAGCGGTCTTCCAAATAAACAGGCTTTTCTCGAAGATTTACAAAGTCTGTTAATTGAACAGTTAACGGGAAATCGATATTTTTCCGTATTAAGCCTAAAGCTCATCGATGATCCAAAATCTCCGGGAACAACTCGGTTTTTGCCGGACGATATAAGCTTAAAAAACTTTAAGGATTTTATCACTTTACTTCGAGATTTCTTTGGACCAATCTTTCCGGATGAAGAGATCCTCTCCCCAAAAGAAATTGAGATGGTACCCGTTGAGAAGAGAGAATCGACACAAGAATCCGAAAATCTCGAGGATATCTTTATTTCCGTTGAAGATCCAATCACGGAAGGGCTTGATGAAGAATCTTTAAACGACTACAGAGAAACCCTTGAAAACAGAAACAGACTTGCACAGGAAATGTTAATGATATTTTCCACAATAGGTGCCGAAAATGTAGGATTTACCGACTTGATGGCTCAAGATTGTTTTCAATATAGAGATGCGCTTGATGAGTGGCGAAAAGAATTCAAGCATTTTAGAATTTACAATTATGGAGCGGGCAACATTATGATTATTCTTGATGGTACAATAAGCCAGAATAGGGACTTGGTTTTTGACCTTAGAAACACAATTAACGAGCGCCTTCCTGTTTTTGATGTAAACATGTCGCTTGCGGCTTTTTCCGATACTTCGATAAATTCCATTTCTCAAAAATTTGAGGAGACGAATTCTCCACAAATTGTTCAAAACTCCATGGATACGATATTTTCACTTCTTTCCATGGGACAACATTTTGCGGAAAAATTTGGGAAAGATAATGTGAATATCGCTGTAAACAATAGTATTTGTGTTTTTGGAGATGACGAAGTATCTTCCGATTCTTCACAGGAAGGGAAATTTGACCCCTTTAAGGCCGTGCTGATGCCGGAAAATCAATTTAAGGCAAGGTGTGCACAAAACAATGCGGATATGTTTTTGAGAGTGTATAACGCGGTGCGAGCGGGAAAAATGAAGAAAAGAAAATAAATTGTTATTTTTAGCGGAAAACCGTAATATCAGCCCGACTAATAAAGTTTTGAAAAATGAAAAATCATATAATAGGAAAAGAACAGAATGGGCTTCCCTTGATTTTATTTATTGAAAAGGAATTTTCGAAGGGATATGCGAAAAGTGTTTTCAGAAAGAAGGCGGTGAGGGTGAATGGAGTGAAAGAGGGCGAAGACTACTTGCTTAGAACGGGGGACAGGGTGGAATTCTTCCTTAAATTCGAGCCTCTTAAGAGAGTGGAGCTTGATGTTATTTTTGAAAATGAGGATTTTTTCGTGATAAACAAACCTTATGGACTTGCCGTGCACGCGGGTGAAGGAGTGAAGGAAAAAGAGGCTTTGACGAGTATTTTGGGTGAGAAATTCGGGAAATATTACCTGGTGCATAGACTTGACCTAAATACAAGTGGAGCTTTGATTGTAGCGAAAAATCCCGAGACCCAGGAGGCTTTTAAGAAGATGTTTAGAGATGGAAAGATCACTAAAGAATATTTGGCGCTTGTGCTTGGAAGCCTTAAAAAAGGCGTGATTGATGATAAACTTGAAGGCAGAAAGGGGCAGGAAGTGGAGGCAAAGACTTTTTATGATCCGATTGCTCAATATCCCGATGACGGGGTGAGCTATTTAACTGTTCATATAGAGCATGGAAGGTTTCATCAGATAAGAAAGCATTTTTCAATGATTAAGCATCCGATTGCGGGGGATCAAAAATATGGAGAATATGATGCAAATAGGCAACTTGCGAAGAAATTCGGCTTAAAGAGGCAATTTTTGCACGCAAGTAGAATATATTTCAGCTGGAAAGGGGAGCCGATGTCGATAAAAGCTTATCTGCCGGCCGATCTTGAGAAGGTGATTACTCAACTTAATAAAAGCAAGAAAAGAGCGAAAAACGAGGATATTTTTGAATAGGCGGTGTGGTTTTGAGGGCTTTTGTCCGCGAAATTTTAAAGAATTTCGACTTCTTTGTTTTTACCATCCATTGTGACAAGGAAATGCTCAAAGAAACCTTTTTGACCTAATAAAATAGCGGGCTGAGATTCTGCAAAAAAAAACATTCGTCGACCATTTTATTGTTCTAAAGCCGTTTTGTCTCAAAATGTGTTCAATTTTTTCGGGTGAAGGATAAACCGAAAAGGAATTTCCGCCCGCTCCAAAAAAATTCATTCGTTTATTGATATCCAGCTTAATATCTAAAATTGTTGCCATTTCTATGGGCAAAATTATGAAATCTGCGCCCGAGTCGAGGATCGCTTCGGTTTGTATAAATTTTGAATTAATTTTAAAAACAATCGGTATCGTCGGCCGAAAAATTTTCACACCTTTTTCGTCAAGATATTCGGAGTATTTGAATTTCATATGGTATTGCCTGCTATAAAACCTTTTGGTACCAAACTGTATTTCAATTTTTGAGGATCCTCCGTTTTTTGAATTTTTGTGATTAGTTTTTTTAAACTCTCAGAGTCGGCGACAATTTTTTTGCCTTTAAATGCGACCCATTTCCCCTGATATTTTGCTTCAAATTTCATAAAATACAGTTAATCTTGTGCTTTTATAATAAAACAAAACCAAACTTTTTCAACAACATTTTAGATTTTGCCAACGAGGTCGATGCCGGGGGTTAAGGTTTTTTCGCCTTTGTGCCAGCTTGCAGGGCAGGCCTCGCCTTTGTTTTCTCTTACAAATCTTGCGGCTTCGATTTTTCTAAGCAGTTCTACGGCAGATCTTCCGATTGAGTTGTCGTGGACTTCGAATGCTTTAAGAACGCCATCGGGATCGACTATGAAAGTGCCTCTTCGCGCAAGGCCTTCTTCTTCAATATACACTCCGCAGGCTTTTGTAAGGGAGGCTGTGGGATCGGCGAGCATAGGGAAGGTGATTTTTTTGATTGCCGGAGATGCATCATGCCAAGCTTTATGGACGAAAGCCGTATCGGTGCTAACACTTAAAATTTCAGTATCCAGCTCTTTGAATTTTTCGTAATTGTCGGCGAGTTCGCTCAACTCTGTGGGACAAACGAAAGTGAAATCCGCAGGATAGAAAAACAAAACGAGCCATTTTCCTTTGTAATCGCTGAGACGAATTTTTTTAAATTGTTCGTTTTGGTAGGCCTCAAGTTCCATGTCCGGAATGGCCTTGTTGATTTCGATTTCCATATTTTTTTTGGTTAATTGATGGAGGGCTATTTTAGCATATTTTCTTTTGTAAAAGAGGAGTTTTGATTGACAAAACAAGGGGCTTTGATTTAAAAAGGTTTTTGTCCGAATTGGAAACTTTGCATGGTGCAGAGCTTTGCCAAGACGGCGAAAAGGAGGAGAGGTGGCGGAAGAAAGGCTGTTTTTGGATCCACAAGGACGGCTTGCCCTCTGGGTGAAGCCGAAGGTAACCTTTTTTAGGGAGACCCCGGACCTTAGGGGAATTATCCCCGGTTCGTTGGCCGTGGTAAGGCTGACGGAGGGAGAGGTTTGCTTGGTCAAGCGCAAACTGGTTGAACAAGAGGTGCAATTCTACGAGCCGTGGGAGATCACGCTTCTGGACTACCAGAAGCGAATCACCATGGAAACGCTCGCTCTCATTGGGCGGGCGAACTTCAATCGACTTCTGAACCTCAGCAAAAAGAACCCGCCTCCCCTGGACATGGTGGAGAGCGGGTTCTAGAAGATCCTCCAGGGGCGGGCACCTAACGGCGCCCGCCCCTAAACTTTTATAATTTCAAAATGGATTAAATTTGATTTTAGGCCTTAGGCGTGAGATTATGTTTTTTGTAAATAAAAAATAAAAATGGCTAAAAAAAGAAAAATTAAATTTCGTCTTGTGTATGCCGTGTTTCCTCTACTGGGAATATTTATTTTCGGGACTTTATATTTTTTGTTTTTTCAGATTCCGCAGGTTCAAAAGATGGAATTTGTAGATACATCCCTTCGAGCCTGGCACATTCAAAACAGCCTTAAAGAATTTTTCGTTCCGGACGACTATATTGGAAAAATGTCTTTAAGCGGCTCTTTAGACGATCTTGCAATTAAGTATAAAGAAGTGGACAAGTCGCGAGAAAAAAGAGCAACTTTGTTTGCGCAGGAGCTTTCGATCCTTAGAAAAAGCTGTGAGGAAAATCGTTTTTGTAAAAAAAGTGAATTCGGACTTCTTGCAATAAATAATCTTGAAGGTTTTGCGGATGCACTTAAAAATGGTGACACGACCCTCGCACAGGTATACGATAACAATTCAACCGATTTTATGAGAATGTTTAAATATGATCTCTACAAATTAAAAGGCGGCCTTGATAATTTATACCTCTCTCGAATTGTGGCTCTGGGAAACGCAGACCTTCTTCTAACCAAAAAGGTTTTGAAAATGGACGGCGATTGCAAAAAAATTGCTGAAGTGTTTTTTGAAGATGCACTTTATAAGAAATACTGCGCAACTGAACGTGTGTACAGCGAAATAGACGAGAAAACTTGTTATACTGAAAAATTACTTAGTGAGGAAAAAAATTGTCCTCGCTCCAAAGCATACCTTAATCAAACTTTTAAATGAAAAAAATTATTTTCGGTCTTTTTGTTTCCTTAATGTTTTCGGGTACGGCCAGTGCTTCCGCACTACAATATTTCGAATCGATTCCATCGGTTGTGATGATCGAAAGTTTCGATGAAAACGGCGAGGAAATTTATGGAAGCGGTTTTTTTATCAGCACGGACTCATATATTTTGACCGTTGCTCATATTATTATCGATGAGAACACGGACAGACCTTACAAAAATATAAATATTTGCACGATTGAGGATGAATATTCCACTCCATACTGCGAGTACTCCGCAAAAGTGATCGCTTTCGACAGAGACAAGGATTTGGCAATTTTGGTTCCGGACTTTTACCTGGATGCAGATGAAAATGTGACAACTGAAAAAGTGGACATTGATACTCTTCAAAGGCCATACATCGACATGGCGGACCTTTTGCCCGCGATTGGGGAAAAAATCATGATTCTCGGTTTCCCTTATGCAAGCCAGCTTTCGAGCATTACTTTAACGGAAGGAATTGTAAGCGGTTTTTCAAAGAACGAGGAAGGCGTAGTAAAAGAGATTGCCACGGATGCGACAATCAATCCGGGTAATTCGGGTGGTCCCGTTTACAATTTGGACGAAAGAGTTGTGGGCGTTGTGATTGCTATTTCTACCGATGGAATCGGTGGAAATTACGGATATGTGATTTCGAACGATTTGATTTATTATTGGTTTTTGGATCTTGCCGAGCAGGGATTTTTGAATCCGGAATTTGTAAGCGAGGTTTTTTCGAATGATAAGGTATCAAGCGAAATAAAGGACGAACCGATTTTGCCCGAAGACGGTTCTCCGATTTTTTCCGATGTGGACGCCCAGCATAAATATGCACTTGCGATAAGTTATTTGAAAGAATGGGGAATTTTAAACGGATACAGCGATGGAAGTTTTCAGCCTGAGAAAGAGATAAACCGTGCGGAACTTTTGAAAGTGCTTATTTTGGCCGCAGGACACAGCCCTTCGGAGGCTTACGGAA
This sequence comes from uncultured Candidatus Peribacteria bacterium, assembly GCA_964402735.1. Classification (GTDB taxonomy): domain Bacteria; phylum Patescibacteriota; class Gracilibacteria; order UBA1369; family LOWO2-01-FULL-3; genus JAVEWJ01. The sequence continues at coordinate 6,793 of CAYODN010000046.1, forward strand.
ATTGTTTTCCCGATGTTAAAGATGGTTGGTTTGCGCCGTATGTGTGCTTTGCAAAAGCAAAAGGCTGGATAAACGGTTATGCCGATGGCACTTTTCAGCCCGGTCGCCCCGTTTCAAAAGCGGAATCGTTAAAAATGATATTTAATGTGCTCGGAATCGAAGTGGCCATCACGGATACAGACGTATTTAGAGATGTGAAAGCGGGAAATTGGTACACGGATTTTGTGTACAGCGCCGACTTTCTCGATATTTTGGATGACACGGGTCTTTATTTCAAACCAAACAGCAACATTCTTCGAGGACAGCTCAGCGAATATATTTTCCGTGCGATAAATATATAGAAAATAGCTTGCGAATACGAAATTTTCGATTATAATCTTTTTGCGTTTCGAGAAAGGATGGTATACCCGTGGGTAGGTACCAAAGCGGTCAAATGGAACAGACTGTAAATCTGTCGGCTCGCGCCTTCGCTGGTTCGAATCCAGCCCTGCCCACCAGTGATGTGTACCCCAAAAAGTGGACACGGGGTTTTATCTGTTGAGTCCGATCAAGTTTCCGGACTCGTATTTTCTGAGACCGACGTTGAAAAATTTAAATGCAAAGACGCAGGAGAAAATTGCAATTGCACCCAAAATTACAAAAAATTCCGTGTCGAAATTTTTTATAAGAGAGATTGGTAGGCCCGCTACCCAAAAAGCAGGAAGAATTGTTAAAACCAATACTTTCAAAATACCGAAATATGCGTTTTGAGGGTAAAGAGTAAGACCGAGTAGTGAATGAAAAAGCTCTGTTGCAGCTTCCTCAAAATTGTCTATATAAAACCCAAGAGTTTGAGTAATCACAGTGAAAGAAAACAAAATCATTGATGCAAAAACAACAACAGAAAATGAAGTAAGTATTTTGTCGGGAGAAATATCCCCTGTAAAAAAGAACAAAATAAAACCAAAAATAAAATCTCCAATATCGGATGGATGAGTCCTTCCAGCGGCTATATTCAAAAGTGGATTGGGTGGAAGTGTCAAATAATTATCGATTTCTCCATCTTGAATCATTTTTGAAATTCCAAAGATGCCTGC
>CAYODN010000046.1:7891-8781 GCA_964402735.1 uncultured Candidatus Peribacteria bacterium
GAAACAAAGGCCATAAGCCATAGTGTTTATGGAAAGCAGTAAAAACATATCGTTTAAGCCCCAACCGTTTACTTCCGTAAATTGCTCAAAAAATAAAAACCACAACAAAATAAAAAAAGTATCATTGATAATCATTCCCACAAGTTGAATTATTGAAGAAGTCCTGAACTCGAAGGCTGAACTTAATCCCATTTTTTTGAGAGCGAAGGTTAATTTGATATGTTTAAGTAGATTCATTTTATCCTCCGTTAATTGATACTTTTTTGATTCCTCTTTTGAACATTGAAATTGAACACAAACCCAAGAAGAAAACCCAAAAAAGAGATATCAGTAAATATTTTTCAAAAAGTTGCATATTGAAACTAACCAACATATGGCTCGCAGAATAGAAAAACTGACTGAATGGCAGTAGTTCTGCAATGGCTCGAAAATTATCAGGAAAGAGTGCAATCGGAAAAATAGATCCTCCAAGCACCATGTTGCATTTTGAATAAATCCATCGTATCCCACTAACATCTTCGAACCAAAATGCCGAAAGGCCTATTAAAAATGATCCTAAAAAGTAAACAATATAGCCAAGAAAGAGGAGAACTAATGCCGTTAAGATATTTCGGATTCCAATGTCGATCTTACCTACCAACAAAATAGCTACCAATACTCCCGGGATAAGTCCGAAAACGAGCCTTGGGAATATTCGGCCAAAAACAGCGGATAATTGGAATAATAAAAACGAATAAGGCTTGTTGATTGAGTATGCAAGATTTCCTGTTTTTACTTCATCCTCAATTATTCCGGCTGGATCGGGTTTGTTTGCTGAATAAAATGTCTGAACGAACATAATGCTCCAAACAGTAGATGCGACAGTAAAACCGTTTATTTCAGTATTGTTG
>CAYODN010000047.1:0-8565 GCA_964402735.1 uncultured Candidatus Peribacteria bacterium
CGGACCTCAAAGAGTTTTATTATAAGGACGACAAAATCTTTTTTATCACTTTCAATAAGGAAAAATATGTTCTCTCTGATGCGTCCGGTATGTTTGAACAGCTTCTTAAAGACTTGTACAGGGCTAGAAACGAATTTCTTACCGATGCGCTTTTTATGAAAGTCGGGAAAATCAAGGCGGAATTTGAGGGAGCTTTTGAAAGGATTTCCAAGTTTGCGAAGCCGATATCAAAAGGTAAGGCGAAAATCAAAATTTATGAAAGAAGTCTTGTGATTGTGCCTCCTAATCAGGACAGCTTTTCCGTAAATTTCAGTTTTGTGAATTTTTATGAGTTCGAGGATGATGATTATGTGGTAAAAATTGTGCTTGAGGATGGGCAAATAATCAACATTTCTCAACTCGGCGACGACTTTGAACTTTTTCAGGAAAAACTCGATGAGATTTTGGGAGGGCTTTATCAATCGGTTGTAAGCGATGTTCTTCGCGAATGCTTCGGGTATTTCGATATGGCTACCCTTCTTAAAATGGCCTATAAAATCAAAGGAGGAAAAACAATCACAAAAAAAGAACTTGTAAAAATAGACAAAGAGCTTTACAGCGCCGTTTATGATTTTATTTTCGATAACGCGGAATTCAAAGAAAAATTTACGCACATTCTTTCGATGGCCGATGACCAAAATATTCGCTTTGGAATCGCAAAAGACTTTGCACAAGCGAATGGATTTATCAGATGGGTGATGGTTTCTTTGCCGGAAAAAAATACTGTGCTTTTTTTAATTCTTCCAAGATGGGAAAACGCTTCAAGTAGCGGAAACAGCGCTAAAAGAAAGGACGAGACTTTTTTCTATAAAATCATTATGGAAAAAGGAAACGCACTTGAGAAAACAGATGACAAAATTCGAGAAATCGAGCAGGCCTTACTTAGCTTGAATTTCGCAAAAGACCCTTTATACAAGGACAAAAGAGAACTTAAATACTCCCCTTTTCAATATGCTATTCGAAAAATGCCTTTTCTTAGAATTCTTCGAAAATCATTTTTCGGGGTTGCCGCAAGCGAAGAAGTAAATATCTGGAAAGAGCAAGTGGATAAAATTTTGAACGAGGCGGTGATAAAATAAAACGGTTCGTTTATTTGTTCTTCAACTATTGTTTTCGTTTAACTATAGGCCTTTATTTCGCTTGACGCTTTTGTCTTTTGGTTTATTATGCGTGTAATTCGTGTTTCCGAAAGAAATACGAAGAGCTGCAGACGAAGGAGGCGTTATGTGGCAATATTTCTTAGAGTTCGCTATCTTCTTCCTGATACTCCAGATCATCGTTGTGGTGATCAACCGAGAGTCTAGAGTTAGTTCTCGAAAGCTCTGCGAAAAGTACGCAGAGCGACTGAGGCTGAAGTACAAGGAAATGGTTGAGGAGGGAAAGGTAAGTAAGTGGTGGGAGGAGCGCAAGCTTCAGAAGCTTGAGGCTCGTCTCGTCAGAGAAAAAGAGGCTAACCCCGATAATCCCAACGAAAATTCTTACCTCGAGCTCTCTAGGGATTTGAAGAGAGAACTCGAAGTGCTTTCGTGGGACTGAAGGCAAGGGCGGTCGATGTAGTCGACCGCCCTATTTTCATCTTGACTTACCCCCCCCTTATAAATAATATCTTAAAGCTTCGCGATTGGCCGAATATGGGTTTTGCCACGTTGCGGGTTGGTTTCCTCCTTACCTCCAATCCGCTAATGAGTGGCTTCTCTAAGTCGGGTTCGCGAATGCGCGGCCTCCCGGCGTTCTCCTGAACGCCGGGGGCCTCTTTCTTGTTTAATCTTGAAAAATATTATTTCAAATTGTAGTATGCGTATCGCATTATTAACAAACATTTCACATGTCTATGCAATTTACCGATGAAAATTTCAAGGATGAAGTACTTAAATCCGAGCTTCCCGTTCTCGTAGATTTTTACGCTGAATGGTGCGGTCCTTGCAAAATGATGGGACCCGTGATCGACGAACTTTCCACTGAACTTGAAGGCAAATGGAAAATCGGAAAAGTAAATGTGGACGAATGCCCGAAAACTTCGGAAGAGTATGGAATTCAAAGTATTCCAACACTTGTTTTGTTTAAAGACGGCGAAGCCTATGATAGAATGATGGGATTTAGAGGAAAGGAAGAACTTAAGCAAAAACTCGCTTAAGCTTTCTTGATTTTTTGCGCCGTGGAGTTTGCCAGTTTATCGGCCATAATGTTGTATTTATCAATATGATGGGCTTTAATCCAAGCCCATTTTATATTTTTCCAAGCTGAGAGTTTTTCAATATCCGCCCATAAATCTTTATTCGCCTTCTTTTTCCAGCCCTTCGTGATTGTGGAAATAAGCAAATCGGAATCACTAAAAAGCTCGATTTCCCTATCCTTAAGCCCGTTTTCCTCGATATATGAAAGGGCTTTTATTATCGCCATCATCTCCATTCGATTATTCGTGGTATCCTCTTCTCCTCCGCTTAATTTGATAATTTTACCGTTATCGATTATGATAACGCCATATCCTCCGGGCCCGGGATTTCCCAAGCAGGAGCCATCCGTGTAAATTGTAAGTTTGTTTTCGTTCATAAAAATTTTTTTACATGCTATATGAAAATTAAAATTATTCAAGTTGGAAAAACAAAAGACAAATATCTTGAAGAAGGAATAAACGAGTATTTAAAGCGCCTTAATGCGTTTTACAGAATCGAAACAATTACGCTTAAAGATATAAAAGCTTCGAAAACTTACCCTCCCGAGAGGTGCAAAAAAGAAGAATCGTTCCAAATTCTTTCGGCAATTTCCGAAGGTGACGCGGTGGTTTGCCTTGATGAACACGGCAAGGAAAAGACATCCGAAGAATTTGCGGGACAAATTTCCTCTCTTATGGATATGGGGCGAACTGTTTGCTTTGTGATCGGAGGCGCTTACGGAATCGATAAATCGATTTTATCCCGGTGCGAATTTGTTCTTTCCTTCTCAAAAATGACATTCACCCATCAAATGATTCGGATTTTTCTTCTCGAACAGCTTTACCGCGCAGGTTGTATTATTCGCGGAAAAGAGTATCATATAGCTTGATTATTAAATAACCTCAATTCAAATGGCGCAGATCCTAATGTACACAAAAGACTATTGCCCGTTTTCTAAGGAAGCAAAGGCTTTTTTTGAAGAAAAAGGACAAACTTACACTGAAATTCAGATTCAAGAAGATGCACTGCTTGCAAGGGAAATGGAGGAAAAATCGGGTGGCAGAACAGATACTCCGCAAATTTTTGTAAACGGTTCACATATCGGAAGTTTTGACGATATTAAAGCGCTTGAAGCTACAGGTAATTTAGATGAACTTATAAAATAATGAAGAAACTGCTTCTTATTTTTTCGATTTTAATCACAGGATTTTTTGTGTTTTTGATAAACGAGTGGGGCTTTTCGCCCGAAAACGCTTTAGTTGTAGTGAAAAACGGTTCTTTCGACAAAGTGTCTATCGTTCCCGACTTAACTTTGCCTGGAAAAAAATTTGGTGCCTTGATTTTTCCAAGCGATTTCGATTTGGAAAAAATGCCCGCCTTTGATTTTTCGGAATACGAAAATATTCTTATTTTAAGTGAAAACAAAAAGAACTTTGGAAGGTATGATATTGCTCTTAAAGAAGCTATTTCGGATTTGGATTCCAACAGCATTGGAAAGGCCGATAATGCTTTTTTCAAAAATATTAGCGATGAAAAATTCAGAAATTTTTTGAAGGGAAAAACCGATGCGAATTTGATTTCCCTTTCCGTGAAAACATTTGTGCAAGAAAAAGATTTAAATATTTTTTTCGAAAAGATTAAAGAAAAACTTTCAGGAGATACTTTGATAATCTCGGAGATGAAATATTCAAAAGTTTCTTTTCAAAATTTGAAGATGTTTCACGACGACTACACAAAGTCTGTTTTAGCGAGTATGGATGCTGAAAACATCACTAGGCTCGATAGCGATTCCAAAGAAATTGCAAAAACGATTATTACTTTTTCGAAGGTTTTTGATTTGAAATTTTCGCAGGATAAAAATGGCATTTTATTTTTTGATAAGGATGGCGATGGATTTTCTCGCCCGGTTTTTGTGAGCGCATTTGGAGATATTATGCTCGGACGATATGTGCGAACTCTAATGGATATGCATGGACACGACTATCCTTTTTCGCTTATCGCCGATGAAAATAATAGATTTTTCAAGGGTTCGGATTTGGTTTTTGCCAATCTTGAAGGACCGATCAAAGGAGACGGATTTAAATCCAACACTTCGATGGTTTTCGGTTTTCCCGAGTATACCGCTCCCCTTCTTAAAAAGTACGGATTTAATCTGCTAATGATCGCAAATAATCACGCTCTAAATCAAGGCCCAAGCGGAAGAGACACTACTATTTCGGCTTTAAACGAACAAGGTATTTCATGGTGCGGTCATCCTTCCAAGGCTGAGGCCGAGAGCGTATACTTTGATGAAATCGGTGGTAAAAAAATCGCTTTCGTTTGCTTTAATGATGTTGAGGTAAATCTCGATTTGAATGAGGCCTATGCCTTAATTGCAGAAGTACGCAAAAAGGTGGATTTGCTTTTTGTAAGCGCTCATTTCGGTGTTGAATACAAACACAGCGCTTCACAGAGCCTCCAGGTGGATCCGTTTAGAAAATTCATCGACATGGGCGCTGATATTGTGATCGGGCACCACCCGCATGTTGTGCAAAATTTTGAGATCTACAACGGGAAACTAATACTTTATTCCTTGGGAAATTTTATCTTCGATCAATACTGGTCTAAGGATACGCAAGAAATGCTAGGGGTGGGAATTTCGATTTCCCCCGAAAACACCAAGGCTTATCTTTTGCCTTTAAAAAGCGATAAATCCAGGCCTCGTCTTATGGATGAAAATGAATATGCCGATTTTATAGAGAGGTTTTCAAAATATGCCAATTATGATGAGGAAACTTTGGCTCAAATAAGAGCGGGAATAATTGAAATCGGAGCAAAAAAATGATATAATTCTTTGATAAAATAAAAATATGAAAATTAAATTTGTTGGAGCTTCCGGAGGTGATGTGACAGGTTCTAAGCATATTATCGAGGTAAACGGCAAAAAAATTCTTCTTGATTGCGGTATGTTTCAGGGAAAAAGGGCTGAAGCCGAGGACAAAAACCGAAATTTTCTTTTTGATCCTAAGGAGCTTGATGCAATGATTTTAAGCCATGCGCATATCGATCATAGCGGATCTATTCCCTATTTGGTGAAGCAGGGCTTTACGGGCCCGATTTACTGCACACACGCTACAAGGGATTTGTGCAATTATATGCTACTTGATAGTGCTTTTATCCAGGAAAGTGAAATTGAGTGGCTCAAGAAAAAGAAAAAAATCAAACCCGGTGAGCCAACCGAACCTTATTACAATTCCGATGATGCAGAGATGGCTTTAAGCCTTTTTCATGGGGTCGGTTATGAAAAATCATTCGTGGTGAGCGATGGAGTAATCGCTTCGTTTTACGATGCGGGGCATATTTTGGGAAGTTCGCTTGTGCATTTGCTCATTTACGATAAAGAAAAAAATAAAAGATATTCATTTTGTTTTTCGGGAGATTTGGGAAGACGAGGACTCGCCCTTCTTCGCGATCCGCAGCCGATTCCTCCCGCAGATATTTTAGTTATTGAGACAACATATGGAAACAGGCTTCACGCTGCGATTACAACCGTAGAGGAAGATCTTGCGGTGGTTGTGAACCAGGTGGCTGAAAAAGGCGGAAAGCTAATTATCCCTTCTTTCGCTTTGGAAAGGGCTCAGGAAATTTTGTATTATTTGAGCCTTCTAAGTGAGAAGAAAAAAATTCCAAAACTTCCTATTTTTGTGGATAGTCCACTTGCAGGAAATGTGACAGAGGTTTTCAGGTCGCATCCGGAATGTTTTGATAAAGAAACTTATAAAAACTTTTTGGGCGATGGCAAGAATCCTTTTACAGGAGCAGACATCCATTACACGAGAAGTGCCGCCGAATCAAAAGAAATAAATGAAAAACATGGACCGATGATTATAATTTCAGCTTCGGGAATGTGTGAGCATGGAAGAATTCTTCATCATTTAAAAAACAACATTTCAGATCCTAAAAACATTGTTCTGATTGTTGGATATCAGGCTGAAAATACGCTTGGGCGAAAACTTGTAATGGGTGAAAAAAACGTAAACATTTTCGGGGACAGCTACGATGTTAAAGCTTCAATCTATGTTATGGACGCTTTTTCGGCTCATGCTGATCGTTCAGACCTTCTTGAATATGTATCGAGAATCGAGGGGCTCAAAAAGATTTTCCTTGTGCACGGAGAATCCACTCAAAGGGAATCTTTCAGAAGAGCGCTTTCCGATAATGGCTTTAAAGACGTGACTCTACCCGCTCTCGGTGAAGAATTCGAGCTTTAAAATTATAGCCAGCCAAGGACTTGGTAGAATTTCTTTTTGTCTGTTTCCTGAAGAAGAATTGCTGCATTTCCATCTCCGACTTCCATAATTCTTCTTCGAAGTTCCGTTTTGGAACTTTCACAGGAAAAAACCAAACCAATCGAAAATTTTAGTATTTTCTCGTTTGTGGCGTTTTTTTGAATATTTGTTTTTCCACACAGAATTTTTTCCAAAAGGCGTATGGCTTTCAGTTTTTTATCGTATACCTCCAAAAAGGATTCGAATTCTTTTAGTCTCTGCAATATTTTTTCATCCTGTGAGCATGGTGCTTTTGAAGCAAAAAGCTTCATTAAGTCATGTTTTTTTTGCAGATATTCTCTTTGAGAGTAGTTTACAGGTATATTATTAACTAAATTTCCAAACAACATTTCGATAAAAACCGACCAATATTTTTCCAGCGTATCAATTGTTTCAGGTCTGATTGGATTATTAAATTCAAATGGGAATTTGCTTGTGTGTACAGCGTGAAATCTTACCAATACGGTTTGGAATTCAACGAGCAAATCGTCCGGAATGTTGAAAATGTCCCTTGTTTCCTTTTCCGAAAAATTATGTAGTTTTTGAAGGACTCTATCCATTTCAAAATCCACCGCTCTAGCCTCCTCCAAAAAGACGAGAAAATCTCCAAAAATTTTGAACTCATTTTTGAAAGCAGGATGCAATTCGGATCTTGAACATTCTCCGTAAAGGCGGCGAACTTCTTGTTCATTGTCGTATTTTCCTTTCTTTATGTCCGCCATTTGATCTTTCATTTCCAAAAAAGATGTTTGCGCCAATAAAAATTTTTCAAAACTTAAAGCTCTTTTTGCGTAGTCGATAAGTTCCGGGAATTCGGGTTGTGTATCGATAAAATTTTGAACATCTTTTAATATTTCCACAATCGACTCTTCTATCAAGCTTGAATAATTTGTCTGAAGAAATGATGTGAGTTCCCTTTCGATTTTTCTAAATAAATTCAGAGCCTGTGTTTTTCTTTGTTCTTTGAGTTGATTTTCTCTTTGTGTCTCCGGGTTGAAAAGAAGGCCACTTCCGCTTGTAAGCCGTCCTCCGTTAAAATCCAGAGTAATTTTTGCGGCGGTTTTTGTATCATTTACAACTTCACTAGCTTGGCTTTGGGCAGGAGCTTCGTCCATAGTAATCAGATCCAAACCCGAAATCATTTTCGCTTCTTCATCAGTCATGTCGGGATTTTGATCTTTTAATGATTTGTACAAATCAAGCATACGGACCCATTCTTCAGTGCTTAGTGTTGAAAAGTGGCGTCTTTTTCCTTTCGGATTTGATTCTTTATTGAAAATGGGTAGTGTTTCAAATTTTGCCATAATATAAATTATAAATAGAGTATTTTTTACTAAAAACACCCCGTTTTGTCAATCAAATGCCTTGCAAAAGGCACTTTTTTTTATTTTATTCTTGTGTAAAATTTCTTTTGTCTGATGTGAAGAGTGGCATGGTGCTCATTTTTTACTCAGACTTGGCCTTTACAAAGGAGTTCGTATGCTTTTGGTAGGGTTTGGGAGGCATGGTAAGCGTAGTGTGGAGCAACTATTTTTTGTTGATCCGGGTTATGTAAATTGGATGATTGAAAACGGCATCCACCATGACCCAAAGAAGTTCAACTCCGCAGAGCAGAAACGCTTCGATGATCTCATTCGGCGCGCTAGCAATCTCAAAATCCCAGGACCTTGTCCGTGGTGCAAGAAATTGCCCGTGACCCGGATGTTCATGACTATCCATATCAGTGGAGGTCTGGCTTGCGTCGGGTTTGATTGCAACCGGTGTGAGTACGACGGTGGCTCAAAATCCATTCCGGTGAAGCCTTCGTTCCTCCAGTCGGAGATTTTTCGAAGGTATGACAAAACCGGTGGCAAGATCTTGGTCGAAGCCATCAAGTACGCATATTTCAAAGACAAGTCCTACAAAATGACGAAAGATCGAGCCGATGAATTCTTCGACACGCCAACGAACTTCCTCGTTTTCTAGGCCTAAATCGAACCAACAAGCACCTTACTTCGGTAGGGTGCTTTTCATTTTAAACGTAGAAATTCTTGGTTTCGAAGGGAATTTCGTATTTCTTGCAAATC
>CAYODN010000048.1:0-8460 GCA_964402735.1 uncultured Candidatus Peribacteria bacterium
GGAAGATTTTTCATTTGTTTACTTGTAGGGCTATACAAGTAAGGGCTATATTGAAGTTTTTTAATTTATGATTTAACGTATCCAAACACTAAATTCACCATCTTATCCTTAAGCCTATCTCTCGTATCCACGCCATTCATCTGAAGTGTATCCTCTGAAATTTCCGAGCAACAATATGGGCATTTGTGCATATTTGTAGATATTGTTTTCCCGCAGGAGAGGCAGTGGATAATCATTTTTATATTAATTTTTATATTATATACACTTCTTTATCTTCGGTTGGTTCGCTTAGTTCATAGACTTTTTCTTCTTTGTTTTCTTTGTGTTTTCTTTGAGTAGCACCCACAGACATATTTTCGAGAAAATCCTTCACATCGTTTTCATTGATTCTATACACTCTTCCCAATTTCACCCCCTTGATCTTTCCTGACTTTATAAATTTCAGAATTGTGAATGGGTGTACCTGCAAAATTTTTGCGACTTGTTCTGTGGTGAGATAATTGTCCAACATCGGTTTGATTAATTAAATTTAAGTCTAGGATTATATACACAATTTTACATCAATCAAGACAATTTAATCAAAACAAACCTTAATTTCTTAAACTGAATAATATTTATCACAATCAAAAATCAATTTCAATAGTTTTTATAAATTTTATGCAGTTTTATTTAATTTTATTAAACTTTGTCGATTTTTATTTACTAAATTATTATTATTTTATATTTAAACAAACTTAAATATACTTTATCAAACTTTAATATATTTTATTTAATTATATTAAAGTTTATCAAGCGCATTCACGAACAATTTATCAATACAAAAAGAAAGCAAGCCTTCAAAGGCAGCCAACTGAAGCAAAAAAACATTTAGTTTAATTAAACTAAATTAAATTTAATTAAACTTTATGCAACTTTACTTAAACCTCCAAAATCTTTTTCAGCCACATACCCGTGTAGGATTTTTCGTTTTTGATTAGCTGCTCCGGTGTACCAAAACCTACCAAATATCCGCCCTCATCTCCCCCATCGGGCCCAAGATCTATAACATGATCCACCGATTTAATAACATCCAAGTTGTGTTCGATTACAAGTACGGTATTTCCTTTATCAACCAATTTCTGAAGTACTTCCAAAAGTTTATTCACATCGGCAAAGTGGAGGCCCGTAGTCGGCTCATCCAAAACGTATAGAGTTTTTCCGGTTGCTCGTTTTGATAGCTCCGTTGCAAGTTTTATTCTCTGAGCTTCACCTCCGGAAAGAGTATTTGCGGGTTGTCCGAGCCTGATATAGCCCAAGCCCACCTCGAAGAGAGTTTGAAGTTTTGTGGCTACCGAAGGAATGGATTTGAAGAAATCCAAAGCATCTTCAACCGTCATTTGAAGGACCTCGTGAATATTTTTTCCGCGGTACTTAATTTCCAAAGCTTCGGTGTTGTATCTTTTTCCTTTACATGATTCGCAAGGCACATAAACATCCGGAAGAAAATGCATTTCTATTTTTTTAATTCCGTCGCCCTTACAGATTTCACATCGACCGCCTTTCACATTAAAACTGAATCTTCCCGATTTGTATCCTCGAAGTTTGGCTTCGGGTGTCTTGGCGAATAAATCTCTTATATCGGTAAATACTCCCGTATATGTGGCGGGATTACTTCTCGGCGTTCTTCCAATCGCCGATTGATCGATATTTATTATTTTGTCCAAATTATCTATTCCGTGGATTTCTTTGTGAGCTCCCGGCATAGCTTTGGATCCGTAAATTTCTTTTGATACGGATTTCACAAGAATCGAATTAATAAGTGTTGATTTTCCGCTTCCCGATACTCCCGTAACCGATACAAAAGTGCCAAGTGGAATCTCAATATCGATATTTTTCAAGTTGTGCTCGGTTGCACCTAGAATTTTTAGTTTTGATCCGTTTCCTTTTCTTCTTTTTTTAGGAACTTTGATTTCTTTTTCACCGCTTAAATATTGGCCCGTGATGGAGTTTTTATCCTTAATCACCTCTGCCGGTGTACCCTTAGAAACAACCAAACCTCCGTGCTTTCCCGCCCCGGGACCGATATCTATCAAATAATCCGAAGCGAGCATAGTGTCGATATCGTGCTCCACTACAATCACCGTATTTCCAAGATCTCTCAAATCCACAAGCGTTTTAATGAGCTTGTCGTTGTCGTTTTGGTGAAGGCCGATAGATGGCTCATCAAGAACATATATCACCCCCGATAATTTGGAACCGATTTGTGTTGCGAGCCTGATTCTTTGAGCTTCTCCTCCTGAAAGCGTATTAGCAGCGCGATTCAAGGTTAGATAAGAAAGCCCCACGTTTTCAAGAAAATTTAAGCGATTGAGAATTTCTTTCACTATTTGTTTTGCTATTTCCGTTTTCGTTTTATCGAGCTTTATGTTTTGGAAGAAATCAATCGCCTTTTTCACGGAAAGTTCGCTTATATCCATAATGGAATTTTCGTTTACTTTTACCGCAAGAATTTCGGGCTTGAGCCTTTTTCCTTTACAGGCCGGGCAAACAAGAATTCTCATATATCCTTCGATTTTTTTCCTTACATAATCGGAATCCGTTTCGAGGTATCTTCTTTCCAGATTCGGAACAACTCCTTCAAAAGATGTTTCATATTCTCGTGTAAATGAACCCAAATCCGAGTCCTCGTCTTCAAAACTCACCTTTCCTATATCCACCGTATATTTGTTCTCCTTGTCGCCATAAAGCACAATATCCATAGCTTCTTTGGAAAGCTTTTTTATCGGAACGTTCATCGAAAAACCATGTTTTTTAGCCACAACGCTCAAAATTCTCGTGTACCAACCAAGGTGCGAAGTGGTGGAGGACCAAGGAATAATCGCCCCTTCGGCAAGTGTGAGATTTTTATTGGGCATTATCAGATCGGGATCGATTTCAAGCTTAGTACCAAGGCCATGACAAGTGGCGCAAGCCCCGTGAGGGTTATTGAAAGAAAAACTCCTTGGCTCAAGCTCGGGCATACTTATGTTGTGATCGGGACAAGCGAAATTTTCGCAGTATACTTTTTCTTTATTTTCATCGAAATCCAGCACGCTCATCATTCCGTTTCCAAATTTCAAACAAATCTCCACGGAATCCGCAAGACGGCTTCTATTCGGGTTTGGAAGATCGATTTCCTGGCCCGAGGATAGCTTCTGAGTTAATTTTTTCAAATCTTTTACGACAAGACGATCCACAACGATTTCAATAGAATGCTTTTTATTTTCATCGAGTTCGGGGACATCCGTAATCGGCATTATCTCGCCATCTACTCGTACTCTTACAAAACCGTCCTTCTGAATTTTTTCGAAAACTTTTTGGTGGACACCTTTTCGATCCCTTACAACTGGCGAAAGCAAAATTATTTTTTTGCCCTCTGGCATATCCGCAATTTCGGAAATGATAAGCTGTGAACTTTGTCTTTCGATGGCTCTATCGCAAACGGGACAGTGCGGTGTTCCGATTTTCGCAAAGAGAAGACGCAGGTAATCGTAAATTTCTGTAACCGTGCCAACGGTGGAACGCGGATTTCTCGGTGCGGATTTTTGATCGATTGAAATTGCCGGAGAAAGGCCTTCGATTGAGTCCACTTCCGGCTTATCCATAAGCTGGAGAAAATTTCGGGCGTATGTGGAAAGACTTTCCACATATCTTCTTTGACCTTCGGCGTAAATCGTATCGAATGCCAAAGATGACTTACCGGAGCCGGAAAGTCCGGTTATTACGGTAAATTTATTTTTGGGAATTTCTACATCTATGTTTTTGAGATTGTGAATTTTGGCTCCCTTCACAATGATTTTATCGTTTGCCATTATAAAAAGCGGGTTATTGACTGATTGGGTATTTTATCGAATGGAAAGGCATAAGAAAAGAGAAAATGAAAATTTTCTCTTTGGATAATTGAATTAATAAAGTCTAGGTAATAACCTCTCCACCTTTGTCATGCAATACAGCTATCCCTTCGTCACCGGTAAGGGCTTTTATTTTTTTATCTACTTTTCTTGCTTTTTTCCCTTTTGGGCTTTCTTCCGCCAAAACTGGCTGTGTTTTTTCCTCAAATATCGGTTCGGACTTACCCAAGGAAGGCTCAGAAAAATCGATATTATGGACTTGTTCTTGATATTCTGGCATATTCGGTAATTTTTTCACAAAATGGTCAAAGCCTCGATGATATAAAGCGGCCAAGGCTTCCAGCGAAACAAATTTTTTGCTTGCATCTTGCAATTCAAAGACTAGATTCGCCTGATTGGAATCAGCATAAACATTCTTGATTGGGCTAAGGTTGTCTTTGATTTTCTTTTGCATTTGCCTTAATAATTTATTTTCCCTTGGAGCTGTTTCTCTTCCAAAAATTACTGCTAATATATTATTTACTTCGTCCGTTCTTTGGTTTTCGGCGACCTTTTTCAAAGTTGCACTTACATTTTCATCTAAACTAGTGGTGACTCCCAACAATTCGTCGACACTGGATACGCGGGAAGTATCATCCTCGTTTTCAGACAAAGTGTCTGTATTTTTCTCTTCAATGAGATTAGTTGCCATTTCCGCATCAACAGTTGGAGATACTTCTTCTTTTTCATTTAGATCGGAATCCACCGGAGTGGCCTCTGGCGAATTGTCCGAAGAACTAGGATTTTCCGGATCACTGACCTGTATTTTTTGCTCCACGTCTTGAATTTCCACATCACTTGGTTTATTGAAAGCCACCCTAATTCTTTGAGAATCAATCTTTTTTTGTGACTCAACCGTACTATTTTCTTCCGGCAAAAATTCAGCTACTCTTCCGTTTAAGTTATTGAATTCCAAAACCAGTTGTTCCAATTTTTCTACATTTGCGCCTATCATCTTTGCTCTCAGCAGTTGCACTTGTTTAAATAAATTCAGCGCTTTTGTGTCTTCTATATTTTCCGGAGCTTTTAAATTAAATTTCGCACTTAAGCTTCTTTCATATGTTTTTAAAGTAGTATCGATTTCCTTTTCAATTCTCACCCTTTCACTTATGGCTTCCTTAAGCCTTATTTCTGGATTTTGATCCGCGTTTTCTTTTTGCTCTTCTTTCGGGGTTTCTGTATTGCTCAGGATATCTTTATAGCTCGGTATTTCGTTTTGATTACTCATATTTCATTAAGTTAAATTTTTTTGTAATTCGATTTCTTCGAGTTTGTCTTTAAGGGCTTGCTCGCCTTCGTTTTTCTTGTTTACAAGGAGTTTCACTTTTGAACCGAGCATATCCACTTGATCTTTGAGTTTTTCAAGAAGCCTTGCTTTTGCCATTTCTTCCTCATACAGAAGCCATGTGTACACTTCTTCCTGTTTTTCTTCGTCCATCTCCAGAATTTTCCTTATGTAGTCTTCCTTTTCCTGTTCGGTAAGGGTTTCAAAATGACGATAAGTTTTTAGATAATCCCGAAGTTTTATGAGTTTTATTTGGCTTAAGCTATTCATCGATTTTTTCTTTAATGGATAAAGGTGTGAGTTTGAAGAAAATTCCGCTTCTTCCCGGATTCGTGCGCGAACCTACCATGAGTTTTTGATAATCTTTGTGGGCGTTTTTCTTGGCAAAAAGATGATTTAGCGTGTGATAACCGCCGATTAAAAACGGCACCATCATAAAAATCAGGTTTAATTCAAGGAAAATATTGAAGGATGCGTGTAGGAAAACCGCGAGAAAAAAGCCTTCAAACATTTTCTGTTCGTGAAAAAGGCGTTCTTTTTTAATGGAAGTGAGGCGGTGAAGCCAAACTGTGATGCGGCTTCTTTTAGCCAATAGCTCCTCTTGTAGGATGGGCTTTGCAAACTGTGCCAGGCCGTAATAGTAGCCGAAAATTCCGGAAAACAAGATGTGCGCAAAAGTGGAAAAAGAAGATCTGAAAAGGAAAGGCAAAATCAGATTGTGCGCGCCTTCTTGAAGCCAGATGTTGTAAAAATAAAGGATGTTTTCAGTAAAGGAAAAACCAAGAGCCGCCACAATGAAAAATTCAATGGCGTCGTCGATGCTTTGAAAATAATCGTCATCAACCATTCGCACCGAAAAATATTTCATACTTTCCTCGATAAGGCCCACAATCATAAATGTGATGAGAACGGAAATCGGTAGAGTTAAGCTGCTTGTAATCGGGATCAAATTGTCCTGATACCTTTCCGCAAGGCGAAACGCGTTGATCCAAGGGAAAAAGTTCCAGAAAAATTTATAGATTAGAATCGGAAAAACCGACAAAGCGCCGATAATGAAGGTGAGAAGGAGGAGCTTTTTGTCCTCGGGATTCTTTTTGTAAAAAAATGCCCCCCACAAAATCGCCGGCACAAGAGCCAGTATTATCGATACGATTATTTGCAGAAGATCAGACATTTTTTGTTTTTATTTGATTATGTTATTTTAACACAAATCAGGCATAAAAACAAGCACTAAAAACGCTATAATTTGATTATCTTTGAAATAAAATCCTTGAAAAACAAGGCATCTTTTTGGCTTATCAATATTCCACCGCCATATAAATCCCAATTTCTTTTCGTTCTCATCAAATTTCCCACAGTATTAATTTCCGGATTATTCAGGTTTTCCGCTAAAAAATTTATAAGAGCTATGTGGTGGCCTTGTTTTGACTTAACTCTAAGACCGCTCTTTGCGCATTTATAAACCGCAAATTTTATTAAGGCATCGTATGAAAACCTAAAAACGACATCTGAAATATCGTTATCTTGAGCTATTTCCAAATCTTTTTTCGCCGAGAGCCAATACCTTTCAAGCTGTTCGTCTGTAAAATCGAATTTCTCAAACATCAGATTATTTTTCGAATATTTTTAAAGATATGAATCAAGAAAGGGTCGCTTTCTTTTTTCAACTTTAACTCAGTTTGGCTTAGGTTGACAATATTGATTTCTCTTTTTAAATTTGTTTGAAGTTTCATGATAGCTTTTTGCGCTTCCAGAGGCGAATGATTTCCAACCAGAAGTAAATCGATATCGCTATGGGATGAGAATTTCCCGTTTACGATTGAACCGAACAAATAAGCCTGCTTCAAGCCTTTTAGATTTTTCAAGGACTCTTTTAGCATGGCATCAATACCGTATTGTTTTTGGAAAATACTTCTGTACTCTTCAAAAAGCGGGAATTTTTTATTTAGAGAATAAAGTTTTACATTCCCAAAGTATTTCGAGGTGAGGAGCCCCATACTTTCAAGTTCTTTTAATTTTCTATACAGATTTCCGGGGTCGAGTGAAAGTAATTTGGCCAGTTCGTTTATATAAGCCTCGCTTTCGGAATTTATATAGAAATAATTCATTACGGACGAAGAAATTTTTGATTTAAAATTAAACATTTTATTGTAATTATTTACAATAACTATTGTATCAATTTACAATAACAATTTCAAGACTATTCCACATCAATTACGCTTAAATCCATATCTTTTAGGCCCGGGTTTTCCAGATCGGTGCCGGTGATAAGCACTTGGCAATCCTTTATGGAGCTAAGAAAGTGTTTTTGACGGTCGAAATCAAGCTCCGAAAGCACATCGTCCAGAAGAAGGATGGGAAGAGATTTTCTTTTTTGAAAAATATATGAAATTTCCGATAATTTCAGGGCCAAAAGCAGGCTTCGTACCTCCCCTCTCGATGCGCTTTTTAAAATCACACGTTCATCGATAAAAAAAAGAAGATCATCTAGATGCGGACCGAATGTGGTTTTTCCAGAGTAAATGTCCTTTTGTCTTCTTGAAAGAAGCTCATTTCGAAGGATCTGAGAGGAGGTGTCGGGGCGCAAATTTTCGTTTTTGCAATAATATGAAATTCGAATTTTTTCATTTCCACCGGAGATTTTTGTGTAAGAATCGGCAAGCAAATTTTCCAAGAAAATCGTGAAATTTTGACGTTTTTCGAGAATTTCGGATGCGAACTCTATGAATTTTTCATCCCAAATTTCCAAGCTTGAAAGATTTAAATTCGAAAGGCCGGATTCAAACACTTTTTTCTGTAAGTCTTTGAGTAAATTATTCCTTTGTTTAAGCGCTTTGCTGAAATTCATAAGCGCGGCGAGATAGTGTTTGTCTGTTTGGGAAAGAATAATATCCAAATATTTTCGTCTGTATGAAGGGCTTAGATAAAGCATATTCAAATCCTCGGGGTGAAAAAGCACCGTGAGCAAGTTTCCGAAAAAATTCCTTCGGGAAATTGAAACTGCATTTTTCTTGAAGTTTTGCATCTTTTTTGGAGAAATCGAGTAAAAGGCTTCAAGTTGCGTCGGGGCATCATCTAAAAATTCGCCTTTAATACGGGTAAAATCGGCGTTCCAATTTATCATATCCACCACATCGTTTGTACGAAAAGATTTGCCTATGGATAAAGTGTAAACGGCTTCGAGAATGTTTGTTTTTCCGATTCCGTTTTTGCCCTTAAAAACAACCACTTTTCCCATTTTTTCGAAATCGAAAAATTTACTTTCAT
>CAYODN010000049.1:0-8368 GCA_964402735.1 uncultured Candidatus Peribacteria bacterium
TCTGTGACTTGTGGTCTTGATACTGTCGCGATAAGAATGCCTGAAAACAAAATCGCACTCGGGCTGATCAAATATTCCAAGTGCCCAATAGCGGCTCCCTCGGCCAATTCTTCCGGAAAACCAAGCCCCACGACTGCACAGCACGTTTATGAAGATCTAAACGGTAAAATTCCGGCAGTCATCGATGGAGGAAAAACAAAAATCGGAATCGAGTCTACAGTTGTTGATTTAAGCGGAGAAACTCCCATACTTCTTCGCCCCGGCATGATAAAACTTTCCCTTCTCAAAAAGATTTTGGGCGATGTTATTTACGAAAAATCCGAAAAAAATTCCACCGCTCCGGTTCGTTCTCCCGGAATGAAATACACTCACTACAGCCCGAAAGCCAAAGTTGTACTATTTAAAGAGAAAAACTTCACCGCAAATATTCAAAAATTTTTAAAACTCCACTCGAATTGCGCAGTTTTGAAAACTTCCAAAACCACAAATTATCCCTGCAAGCAGACCTTTATTGGAAACACCCACAAACAAATCGCAAAAAATATTTTTTCCACATACCGAAAGATGGATAAACTAAATGTAAATTTTATCTTAATAGAGCCAATTTCTGAAAATGAAGAATTTGAAGGGGTGAAAAACCGAATCACGAAATCCGCATACAAAATCATTTAGCTAAAACATTTCCGCTCTGCTATCCTAAAAACGACTAATCAAAAACCACATGCAAGAAATAAAAAATAAGTTTACTGAAAAAATTGCTCCAAAATTCGCGCCGGTCGCGTCCACGATGAGCGAATTTAAAGCCTTCGCAATCAAAGGAAATATCATCGATCTCGCAATCGGTGTGATAATCGGTACCGCCTTCGGAAAAATCGTAAGCTCATTGGTAAGCGATATTATTATGCCACCTCTAGGCTTTCTTACGGGCGGAATCGACTTTTCAAAATTTCAAATTGTACTAAAAAAGGCCACCGAGGAAGTGCCTGCTGTTTCCATTACATACGGCCAATTTCTAAACAATCTACTTAATTTTTTCATTGTCGCTTTTGTGATTTTTATGGTGATAAAGCAAATAAACAGATTCAAAAAAGCGCAGGAGAAAGCCCCGGCAAAGACCCCTGAAGAAGTAGTACTACTCCGTGAAATCCGAGATTTATTAAAAAAATAATGACAAACGAAAACTCAAAAAATATCAATAAATTTATTAGCGAAACAGGCCTTACTTCGAGGAGGGGAGCCGATAAGTTAATCGAGGAAGGAAAAGTAACGATAAACGGCAAAGTTGCAAAACTCGGAAATAGGGTAGCCGAAGGCGACGTGGTTTGTGTAAATGGTAAAAAACTTCAAAATACCACAAAACCAATTTATATCGCTTTCAATAAACCCGTAGGGATCGTTTGCACCACTGATCGACGAGAAAAAAACAACATCATCGATTTCTTGAATTTCAAAGAGCGAATTTTCCCGATCGGCCGTCTTGATAAGCTCTCGCAAGGCCTTATTCTACTCACAAACGACGGAGATATCGTGAACAAAATCCTTCGTGCAAGAAATTTTCATGAAAAAGAATATCTGGTAAAAGTGGACAAGCCAATAAACAACTATTTCCTCGAGAATATGCGAAAAGGCGTGCCGATTTTGGATCAAATCACGAGAAAATGTTTTGTCCAAAGGCTTAGCGATTTCGAGTTTAAAATTATCCTTACACAAGGCCTAAACAGGCAAATTCGAAGAATGTGCGAACATTTGGGTTACGAGGTTAAAAATTTAAAAAGAGTGCGCATTATGGATATAAAACTAGCCGACCTGCCCAAAGGAAAATGGCGAAATTTAAGCGAAAAAGAAGTCAAATCACTCACTTTGTCCACGAAAAATTCTCTTAAGACCTTTAAGTAGTCTTGAATTTCACTTTTCATTCATTCAAACTGCAAAAGCTATTTTATTAACCCAAGACAAATGAAAAATTTAATAGCCGCATTATCTCTCCTTTCCATTTTTGCGCTTGCTTCCTGCACCGCTACAATTACGACGGAAACAAATGAAAACACCGACACGGAAAACGAAGCAAGTGAAATCGAAACGGATTTAAGCGTGGAAGTATCTGAAGAAAGCGCAGAAACAGTGGCTTACACAAATAGCAAATACGGATTTGAGCTTTCATTCCCAAAAACATGGGTTGAGGTACTCGAAATGCCACTAACCGAAAACGAAACCTCCCTTTATTCCACCACTTCACCTGAAAGAAACATCGTCCTTCGAGTGGTGAATAACGGCATCGGTGAGACAATTGGCGAATATGTAGACAAAAAACCGTTCTTCATCGGACAAAAAGACGGAATGTATTTTTACCTTATTGTCGACGACATGACCAAAATCATCCCGGACTTCTCCGCTGATTTACAAGCCGAAATAGAATCCGAAGTGGAATCTCTTATTCCTACATTCAAAGCGCTCTAATTAAGAAAACCAAGCAATACAAATTTTTAAAACCCGATGAATTTCGGGTTTTAAATTGACAAAACGAAAAAATACCAGTATAGATAAACAATACTTAATAATTATATGGACATCGCAAACCAAACAAAGAGACCGAAATTTATGTTTAAAAAGAATTTTACCCATAGATTTTTCAAAAAACCGCTTCAAAAAGCGGAAAATTTAGTGGTGGAAAATTCAGAGACTAAAACTCCGAAAACTCCAGAGCCCGAAGTAAAAGTCGAAAACGAAAGCACAACTGAGCATTCTGAAAACGGTTTTCTCAATATGGGCCTTTGCCCTACTTTAATTAAAGCTCTTGATAAAAAGAACTTCACCACACCAACCCCGATCCAAAAATCAGCTATTCCGGTTGCGGTAAAAGGAAAAGATGTGGTTGGCGTTGCACAAACCGGCACCGGCAAAACATTGGCCTTTTCGCTTCCGATTATGGAACGTCTATTGAATTTACCCGGCAAAAAGGCACTTATTGTCCTTCCTACAAGAGAACTCGCAATGCAGGTGGAAGAAACTTTGAAAAAATTTATGCCCCAGATGAATATGCGATCAGCTCTTCTCATCGGAGGCGTGCCAAAGGGCCGACAAATCAGGGATATTCACAGAAATCCACATATCATTATCGGTACACCGGGACGAATAATAGATCACTTAAACGACAAAATACTTCACCTTAAGAATCTCGAAATTTTGGTTTTGGACGAAGCGGATAGAATGCTTGATATGGGCTTTGCTCCTCAACTTAATCAAATTCTTAGAAACGCACCCAAAGAAAGACAAACAATGCTTTTTTCAGCCACAATGCCCGACGAAATTGCGAAAATTGCAGCTACATTTATGCAAAATCCTCAGAGAATAGAGGTTTCTCGCCCTGGCCAAGTTGTTGAAAAAATCCGACAAGAGTTGCTTTATGTTGCTCGTGAAAAGAAAAATCAAGTACTCGAAAAAATCCTGAAAAAATATTCAGGCACGGTTTTGGTCTTCTCCAGGACAAAACACGGAGCTAGAAAAATATGCAAATCGATAAAATTCATGGGTTATTCAACAGCGGAAATTCATTCAAACAAATCTTTAAGCCAAAGAATCGAAGCGCTTGAGGGCTTTAAAAAAGGAAAATACAGAATACTTGTTGCAACAGATATCGCCTCAAGAGGCATAGATGTTAATAATATCGAGCTAATTGTAAATTACGATATTCCCGAAAATGCAGAAGATTACGTGCATAGAATTGGAAGAACGGCAAGAGCCGGCAAAATGGGAAGAGCTATTTCCATCGCTTCTCCCGATCAAAAGAAAAAGGTTGCATCGATTGAGCGACTTACAAAGATGAGAATTCCGCTTATAAACGCAATAAACTAAGCAGCTTTCTTCACTTTTACTCCGTTTGGACCGTCTAAAAGTTCTATTCCTTGTTCAAGTAGAGCTTTTCTTATTTCGTCCGATTTTGCGTAATCTTTCGCTTTTCTTGCAATTTCGCGTTCCTCGATAAGTTTTTTCACCTCATCGCTGATTTCAACTTCAGTTCCAACGCTTTCGGAGAGCTTTATACCCAAAACTTTATCAAAATCGAGTATCGTCGCAAGCTTTTGCTCATTGGAAAGCCCCGATTTCACTACCTCAAAAACGACCGCAAGAGCGCTCGGAATATTAAAATCATCCGAAATTCGAGCAATAAATTCATCACGAAATTTTTCATCCACCTTTCCGATTTGACTACCCAACTCTGAAATTTTGGCTTTCAGATTATCAAGTCCTTGCTTCGCCGCTTTGAGAGCATCCCAAGTGAAGTTTTGTTTTGAACGATAATGCGCTTGCAGATAGAAAAATCGAAGATCCATAGGAGAAAATCCTTTTTCAATAAGCTCGGTTAGGCTGAAAGCCGTCCCGATCGATTTGGACATTTTCCCGTTATCCACAGTCAAGTGTTCGTTGTGTACCCAAAAATTTGAAAGCGGCACTCCGTTTGCAGCCTCACTTTGAGCAATTTCATTCGTATGATGAACCGGAACATGCTCAATTCCACCCATATGTAAATCAAGAGTAGGCGAAAGTAGCTTTTTTGCCATCGCAGAGCACTCCATATGCCAGCCAGGAAATCCCTCACCGTTTTCCACAAGAGGAGATGAAAACGGGGATTTCCAGTACTGAAGGGCATTTTTGTGCTTGCCAGCTTTAAAAAACCAAAGTGCAAAATCATATGGATTCTTTTTTCCCGGATCTTCCACCTCTGCCCTTCCCGCACCACTCACATTTTCTTCAAGGTTTTGTCCCGAAAGTTTCGTATAATCGGAAACCTTCGACACATCGAAATATATAGCCAAATCGCTTGAATACGCGTATCCCTTATCAAGAAGCACAGACACCATTTCGATCATCTCGTTTATATAATCGGTGGCAAGCGGCTTAAATGTAGGCGGCTCCGTATTTAAATCAAAAACATCTTTTTCGAAAATTTTAATATATTTATCGGCGATTTCTCGAGGCGAAAGATTCTCACGTTTTGCTCCTTTTTCCATCTTATCTTCACCGAAATCGGAGTCGGAAGTAAGGTGCCCAACATCGGTATAATTTCTTGCAAAAAGCACCTCAAAGCCCAAATACTCAAAACTTCTCTTAATCAAATCCGCAATCACCATAGCCCTCATATTCCCGATATGTTGAGTCCAATAAACTGTGGGACCGCATTGATACATCCGTACTTTGCCCTCTGTTATCGGTTTAAATTCCTGTTTTTTCCTGCCTAAAGTATTGTAAATCTGAATCATAAAAAACGATTAATTGCCCGAAGTATATATATTTTTTGCCTTCAAAAAAAGTATTTGTCTTGTCAAATACTGAAAAATCCTGTGAACTTAAACAAAGTAACCAACAAAAATGAAAACACGCGCAGAGTGGCTCGCAAGTTTAAATAGAAAAATTTCCGGCACAGGCGCTTATCTTTTCGATGAAAACGGAAATATTCTCATCGTAAAACCCACTTACAAAGATGGCTGGTCGGTTCCGGGTGGAGTCGTAGAAGAAAACGAATCACCCTTGGATTGCGTAAAGAGAGAGATTTTGGAAGAACTCGGAATTAGCCTAAACATAAAAAAACTTTTGGTTCTGGATTACCGAAAAGATCCGGAGCTTGAGTCTTATCAATTTATTTTTACGGGAGAAACTATTACGGAAAATCAAAAATCACAAATCCGTTTGCAGGAAAGCGAGCTTTCGGAAATAAAATTTCTGCCGACAAACGAAGCCATGCTTCTCCTTCGTGAAAGTCATAAAACCCGGCTTACATCTCTAAACGGTGATTTTGAGACCTTTTGCTATATGGAAAACCGGGCCAAAAAATTTACATAGTTTACAAAAATAAAAATCCTGATATATTTCTGCCATCGCGATTCCTTTAAGGCAGGTTCAAAAAGGAGGACAAAATGCCAGAGGAAAAAGGATATTTCCGGCTTGTAGACGGACAGGTCCGTCGCTCGGGTGAGGACTTCTTGCACGAGGCGGGTTGTCTGAATCATCACGGTGAGATGTTTTTCAGGGGAGATCTTTCCAAGGAAGATCTCCGCAAAGTTGCCGAAACGCTCCCCGAAGACCACCTTCTTGCCTTCATGCCGATGGGGGAAACTGCGAATTTCTGCAAAATCAGAGATTCTGTAGGTCTAAAAACTCCGGAAGCTCAGAAGCGAAAGAGGGAACATCTCGACGAGCTCTTCCTCGAGAAGACAACATACGCACTTACCCACGGAAAAGTATGGTTCATCGACCGCAAAGGTCAATACCCCTACCGCGACAAGACTCACATCCAAGGCATGGAATTCCATGTCCTGACCCCCGAGGCCTTCACGGCCCTGGTAATGGAGCTTCGAAAGAAGTCTCCAGCGCCGAAGTGAAGCCCTCGAAAAGCGAGCGAGCACGAAGTGTTCGCTCCTTGATTTGCCCGAATTTAAAAAAAATGCTAAAAATACTTTCGTACTAACCCAAATTCACATGACATTAAAGGAACAAATCAATTCGGATCTTCTAAACGCAATGAAGGCGAAGGAGGAAATCAAAGTCGGAGCGCTTAGAATGCTTAAAGCTGCGATTATGAAATATGAAGTTTCCGGAGCGGACAAAGTTGCTGATGATGAAGTTGTCCTTTCCTTAGTTCAAAAGGAGATCAAATCACGAAAAGATTCATACGAACAATTTATCAAGGGAAATCGCCCTGAAATGGCGGAGAAAGAACAAAAAGAAATCGAATATTTAAGCGTATATTTGCCGGCTCAGCTTTCAGAGGAAGATCTTAAAAAAATCGTGGAAGAAAGCATCAAAGAATCCGGCGCAGAGATGAAATCGGATAGCGGAAAAGTGATGAAAGTTCTTATGCCTAAAGTAAAGGGAAAAGCGGACGGAGCAATTGTAAGTCAAATGGTTCAAAGCCTTCTTAAATAGGCACATTTTGAAAGACAGCTTCGGATTCCTCCTTTGCTGTCTTTTTTTGTGTTGTCCGGTCCACAATCTTTTCAGATGTGGACACGGAACTCCTTCACGTCTTCGTCTCGATACACCTTCTTTAGCATTGAAAACCTTCCGTTCGGAAGGAATTTGAAGCTATTCACCGGACACCTAATTTCCATGCCGTCAGTCCGCAAAACGGAAACTGCGATCCCTCCCATCTTTTCGACTACGGCGGTTAGTTCTTCTCTGTCCCGGCAGACTCTGTAGGCTTCTGGCATCTTCGCCTCCTTCCGTGGGATGTTGTAGGCACCGAGAAAACAAAAGCGATAATACCAGTAAGTCTCCGTTTGTCAAAAATATTTTCTTTAAACAAAAAAAGCTTCCTTTGCTATTATTGAATAAATAATGAAAACCAATGGACCCAATAAAAATCCTAAAAAAATATTACGACGAAAATTCCGAAAGCTACAAAATTCTACTGGCTCATTTGATTTTGGTTCGAGATAAAGCGCTTGAAATAGCCACTTCTCTTCCTCATCTCAATCCCGATATGAAATTTATTGAAGAGGCTTCGATGATTCACGATATGGGAATTTTTCGAACCAACGCACCGGACATCGCTTGCAAAGGCGAAGAACCCTACATCAAGCACGGAGTTATCGGTCGCGAAATTATCGAAAACGAAGGCTTTCCCGTTCACGCTCTTGTTTGTGAACGCCACGTCGGCATTGGGCTTAGCAAGGACGAAATCATCGCTCAAAAATTACCCCTGCCCCACAGAAACATGCTTCCGCAAAGCATCGAAGAAAAAATTATTTGTATCGCGGATAAATTCTTCTCGAAAAATCCGAAAAAACAGGGTAAAATCTTCACTCTTGATGATATTAGATCCGAAGTCGAAAGATACGGAAAAGGCCCGCTCACTCGTCTTGAAGAATTTATTAAATTACTTGAATTATAATGGAATTTGTTTCCCGCGCCGGAGAAAAATTAGCCTTCGCATTAAAAGAGTTCGAAATAAACGTTAAGGATTTCGTCTGCGCCGATTTGGGCTGCAGCACCGGCGGTTTCACGGATTGCCTTCTTCAAAACGGAGCCACGAAAGTCTACTCTGTTGATACGGGTTATGGCGTAATAGATTGGAAGCTTCGAAATGATCCGAGGGTTGTTTTGATGGAACGAACAAACGCGATGCAGGTTGTCCTTCCTGAAAATATGGATTTTGTAAGTGTTGATACGAGTTGGACAAAACAAAAAAACATCCTTCCCAAAGCGATTTCGTTGATCAAAGAAAACGGCATCATTGTTTCCTTGATTAAGCCTCACTACGAAGCCGACAAAAGACACTTGCAAAAAGGAAAACTCAAAGATGAATTTTTACCGGAAACTCTTGAAAAAGTGAAAGCGGATATTTCAGCTTTAAATCTGGAAATATTGGGGT
>CAYODN010000050.1:0-1382 GCA_964402735.1 uncultured Candidatus Peribacteria bacterium
AAATCCTTATTCTTCCATCATCTCCTTTGGATGGTGATTCTCTAGGATCAGCCCTTTCGCTTTATCTTTTACTTAAAAAGTTGAAAAAAGAGGTGCAGGTGGCGGCAAAAGACAAGCTTCCGAAACTATTGGAATTTTTGCCGAATATGGAGGTGATAAAAAGTGATTTGGATTTGAGCAAGGATTTGGTGATTTTCCTGGATTTGAAAAACGCTAAAGTGGATAAAATCAAAAGGGATGATTTGGATGGCCGCCTCAAGCTCACAATTACGCCAAGTGAAGGGCTTTTTTCTCCGGAGGATGTCGCAGTTGAAAAAAAGAAAGCCGACTTTGATTTGATAATCACAGTAGACACAGCGGAACTTCCGCAATTAAAAGGTATTTACGATGAAAACACCGAGCTTTTTCACGAACTTCCGGTGATAAATATCGATCATCATATTTCGAATAATTATTTCGGAAAACTAAACCTCGTGGACATAATGGCTTCATCTACAACGGAACTCATTTTCCCGCTTATCGAACTTTTGGAAGCGGACAGCGGAAAGACCCTTATGGACGAGGATATCGCAACCCTTCTTTTAGCCGGAATAATTACGGACACGGGAAGTTTCCAAAATTCAAACACAACTCCGAAATCCTTTAAAATGGCTTCTCGCCTTGTAAATCTGGGCGCGCGCCAACAGGAAATTATTCAACACGTATATAAAACCAAGAAACTTACCCAACTAAAACTTTGGGGTAGGGTACTCAGTAAAATTCAAACGGACGAAGCTTCTCGCCTCATTTGGTCGGTGGTAACTGAGCAAGACTTAAAGGATACCGAAAGCGATTTGGAGGAAACCGGCGATATTATTGATGAACTTTTAAGCAACGCACCTGATGCCGAGATCGTATTTTTGATTAAGGAAAAATCGAAAGAAGAAATTGCGGTAAGCATTCGCACTCTTACCCCAGCCATCGACGCATCGAAAATTGCAGAACATTTTGGCGGTGGCGGCCATTCAAAAGCCGCAGGCTTCGAGATAAAAGGCAAAACTCTGATTGAGGTGGAATACGAAACGCTGAAGTATTTGAGAAAACTGTGCGTAACGCAGTGAAGCACACTGTTTGGAAAAGTAAAAAATAAACCTCAAATTTCATATTTCCATTTGTAGAACCACCTCTTCCCAATTTCCTTGAATCTCGGCCATTTTTTTGCTATAATATAAAGATTTAAAAACAAAAAAATGCATCAAATATCGGAAATAAAACTCGAAGCCCTTAGGGTTTTTCTTCAAACATACAAACACTTCACATCTTTAAGCGATGAAGAGAAACAAAAATATTTGGAAAAGATAGTTTTGATGACGCAGGAAGATCAAAAGAAAGTCTATGATTTT
>CAYODN010000050.1:1392-8323 GCA_964402735.1 uncultured Candidatus Peribacteria bacterium
AAACGAAAAAGAAAAAGTGAGAATGCTCAAAGCTTTAAACGAAAAACTTTCCGAGTTAAGCAAAGTATTAAAGAAAATCAAAGTACGTGAAGGCGAAATGGCCGAAAAAGCCAAAGAAGACATCGCCCTAAACGATTTGGAAAATCAATTAAATCAAAATTAAATAACAAAAATAAATATGTTTGAAGAAAAAAGAATCATTTTTTTGAATAGTTCAAGTTATGACAATCCATCACCCGGAACAGAAGGGCCATCAACAAACAGAATACCTTTAGACCTTGGTGAAAAACCGGAATCAAAAGAAACAACCGAAGCCATAAGCCCCGAGCAAGAAAAAGCCAAAGCCCTAAAAGAAAGCGCAGATAAAGCGATGGCAGTTATGAATGATTTAAACGATTTAAGGTTTCTATTGCCAAGATTAAGCGATTCAAAAGATCAAGATTGGGCCACAAAAAGATTTTTAAAACAAATCGACGATTTTTTCACCGGTCCTGAAGGCCAAAACAAAGAAGGCGCTATAGGCACACTTGAAAGAATATCCCAAAAAGCCGGAAGTTCAGAGGGCTTGCAAGAAGGAGAACTCGAAAGTTACACCGAAGAAATCACCGCTCTTGTAGAAACCGCAAACGAATTTTTAAGCTCCCTCGAAGGCCGCCTCTCCGAAAATTTCGAAAAAAATTACGAAGACAACAAAGATAAAATTGCTGAACTTAAAGAAGAACACAGTATTTTGATCGATAAAAAAATTACAGATGGGGTAAATTCATTTCAAATTAGTAATCTATATAGAGGAGTGCAATCTATTTTACTGGATGGCAAAGAGACACCAGCTGTAATTGAGAATATCGCCAAAATAAACTATATTTCCACTTACGCCGGCCTTCCCGAAATTTCCTACATATCACTCGACGGCAGAGAACATAAACTTTCAATAAACTCCAAACCCGAAGACCAAAATACTACTCCTGAATTACCTGCGGGCGTAAACATAAATCCATACACGGAAGAAAGCTTAAGAAACGCCTTTAATACTTTTAAAAGTAATCCAAATGAAAACAAAGAATCTGCAATTACAACAATCAAAATCGCTATTTATGAAAAACCAATAAGTGAAGAAACCTCAAATTATCTTGAAAAAATAGCATCAGAAGTTTTCCATGATGAACTCCCGGCAAGTACCGAAGATATTGTAGCCCCGGCAGTTGAAGAAACAACAAGTGAAGAAGCGGAAAATCCAATTTTAGATCAACTAAAAGAAAAATACCAAGACTTGGAAATTAGCGAAGACGGCAAAATCTCATTTACACTGGGAGGCAAGAAAAGATCCTACAAAGACTCAAACTTAAATTCACAAAATTTTAGCTCTCAAGAAGAAGCCGAACGCGCTCTTCTCGAAGGCCTTTGGAATGCAAAAGATCTTTCAAAAGGAGAAGAATACAAAGAATCAAACCTCGCTCTCTACAAAGCCCTTTACGCCCTTTTAACACCGGAACAACAAATCGCATTGCAAAATGAGTTCAAAGAAAAATTCCCTAAATACAAAATGCCCAAGACAGAGGAAGACACCACTCCTACAACAGAACCAAGCGCCACCGTTGAAGAAGCTCCAGTAGGTACTCCTCAGACCACTGATTCAACCACCCAAAAACCAAACGAAGAAGCGCCACAAAATAATCCTGAAATTGTCGATGGAATAATCACAATAAATGGTAGAACAATTACAAATGCTAAATATCTAGATAACGGAAACATTTCGGGTGAACAGATCAGACCTTCAAATGGAGACAAACTTGAAGGCGAATTCAACCCGCAAACTGGTCAATTATTAAAAGGGAAAATTACAATAAAAACCCCAAATAATGATACAGGAACAACACAAGAAGGAAATTTTGATGAAGAAGGTTCTTTAGAAATTGGCAAGAAAACCTTTTCCGACGGAAGTTATTTTGAAGGCACATTTTCCACTCCAACCGGATACGTGCAAAATACAGGTTATGCGAAAACAGGAAAAATGATAAATGCGGATGGTTCAACTATTAACTACGAAAATTTCGAGAGAGTGGAGGCTGAAAAGGATTCAGTTTCCGCTCCAACAAAACCTGCTCCAGTTGAAAACTCACCTTCTACAACCCCATCCACCCACACAACCATTGCCCCCAGCGCCTCAGAACTCCCCACCGCAGGCACTGAAGCAGCCCCGATTCTTGCTCCAGAAACAGATAACACCGCAATCATTTCACCAACAGCTTCACAGGAGGCCACCAATGATTCAGAACCATCAGTGGAAACCGAACAAACACTTGAAGAAAGAAAAGAAGCAATCGACAAAATTTTAGACAAAACCAGTAACGAAATTTACGAACAATCAATTAGTGAAATGGATGGCTACGATAAACAAATAGGATTAAACAGGGACGAGCAATTGAAAAAAATAAAGAAACTATTAATTGGTAGCCTTATGATCAAATATTATGAAAAACTTAAAATTACAGGAACTAATTATAATGACACTATTACAGACGAATTTCTTGAAAATTTTAGAAAAAATGCAGATATCAATGCATTGAAAGAATTATTAGCAGAAAACAATGACAACGCCATTCTTACTTTTGCAAAAGGCTCTACAAAATATATGTATTTAAGACCATTATTTAATAGGTTCGTGGACGAAATTGGAAAAAAAGAAC
This sequence comes from uncultured Candidatus Peribacteria bacterium, assembly GCA_964402735.1. Classification (GTDB taxonomy): domain Bacteria; phylum Patescibacteriota; class Gracilibacteria; order UBA1369; family LOWO2-01-FULL-3; genus JAVEWJ01. The sequence goes on from CAYODN010000050.1 coordinate 4,080, forward strand.
AAAAAATGACCCAAAACCAAAGAACCAAGTTTCAATACATAAAAGATTTATATAATATTTCTTCAGACTATGAAACTACAGATTTTAGCCCATATTTTCGAGCTCTAATGTCCTTAAACAAAAGAGTCGACGAGGGCACAGACCTGCCAATAACCAATGAGGAACTAGAAAAGCTAAAGGCTGAGCTGAAAGAATCTATCAAACCCACGTCTAATACTCTTTATGCAATGATACAAAAGGATCTTCCTAATAATATTTCTAAAGAAACAGTAATTAATACAATTACTACACTAATATATAATAATACAATAGATTTTTTTAACAAACATAAAGATAAGTATTCAACTAAGGGAGAAACAATTGTTTTTTTCGATAATTATAAAGATTTTACTGATACTCCTATTCTTAAAGAAAAGTCCCAAAAACACAAAGAGTTTAAAGAAGACACATTCGATGAGTTAATCTACCACATACAAAAAGAACTCGACAACAAAGTATTAACTGAAGAACAATTTAAAATCTATAAAGAATCAATACCAGATTCTTTCGCGGAAAAAAAGAAGTTATTAAAAAAATTAAGCAAAATAAATGAAAAAGCAAAAGAACCTAAGGATATAAGCGATCAACTTCCGGAAAATTTACGCAAAAACTTTAAATTATTTGATAAACCAACTGCAAAACAAGTTCAGGTATTACTTGAGATAATTGAACGTTCAAAATCAACTGATACGCCACAACCAGATATCGATTTTCCTTTAGATGAATTTGGCAAAACACTCGTTTCCCCAAATTCCAATTATGAATTCGAATATATAGAATTTCCAAATGAAAACCCTCAAATAACTGAGGAAAACAATAAACTTATTTTAGAATACACTAATAGACAGGACAAGACGAAGCAACTTGAAAAATTCTGGGCTGATGATAACGGAAATCTAAAACGATCTCAAAACTAATTATCTTATTAAAAAAAATCCTCATCTTTACTCCTCCACCGGCCCCTTCTCAGGCACCGGCACGCTTGGTGGCTCACTCGGTACACCCATATTGATCGGCTCCAAAATTGCGGAAGGTGAGTTGTTTTCGATTTCAAGCTTATCCTCGGCGTTTTTCACTGAATTACCCGTCAAAAGCGACCACACAAAAGAACCGATCAAAATTCCCAAAATCAAAAGCCCTGCGATAATACTGAAGAAATATTTTTTCGGATCAATAATTCCAGCCATATTTTTAAAATTAAAATTTTTTACAATCGCACACATCTTTTAAAACGCCGAAGTGCTACCATCTCTCTTATCCAAAATCACATCACTCGCTCGTTCGTATTTAAAGGTAATATTGAATTCACTGCAGAAGTAGTAATCCACAGGCCCCGTTCCCACCCCGATCGTATCCGTTTCGATAATCGATTTATCCGGAAGCAAATTTAAGCTGGCCATTCCCTTATTTTCAATCAAAATGTTCGAATAAATGCTACTTAGTATTTGCTCTTTTGATCCACCCGAAGTACCACCACTCACGCCCCCCACCTCGATACTAGAAAGCATCGCGGAAATCTCGCGCGGATATTGAAAAGCCAAAATTCCGCTTCCATACTCGGTGAAAGCCCCAATCACAGCCCCACCGGAAGTGTAAATATACCAATCAACCATTCGGTTTGATGGATTTGAAAGCTCAAGCGCACTCATATTTTTAAACTGAAATTCAGTAGCCCCGTAATTTGGAAAATTCGTCTTCAAAGCCGAGAAATAATCCGAAGCGCTCTTTTTAGCCGTATTCGCATCTATCGAAATAAAAATTCTCGCACTGTTTGAAAACACCTTGCTTGCAGAAAGTTCTCCGTAGGAGGTGTCCGGATTATAAAAAGTCACACTGCTTTTATCCGCTGAAACCTTCCATCTCGGGGCATTGTACTTCATCGAAAAACCGAGTTCACTCAAATACGCAGGCCAACTTGTGGAAAGATCAAAAGGTTTTCCGTTTTCCTTTACCTTCATTATTCGAAAAATCAGCTCCGCAAAATCACCTCGGGTAATTTCGCTCGCCGGACTGATTTTTCCATAGTCATCACCCAAAATAATGTTATTTTCTCGCGCAAAATATGCATACACGCTATACCAATCCGAAGCTCTCACATCGGAAAATACATCTTTATCAACAGAAGAGGGGACGCTCGCCTTCGAACCCACAAGCACAATTTTCAGCGCCTCGGCTAGGAGAAGAGAATTGCCTGGCTTAAAAGTGCCGTCGCTGTATCCGTTTACAATGCCTTCTTTTTTTCCCGATGCCACATATTTCGAAAACCAATCACCGGATTTTACATCCGAAAATTCACCCAAATAAGTTTGTTCGCTGTAATCGAAAGCCTCTATAATCACCTTAATGGCCTCAGCTCGATTTAGCTTATTCTCAGGCCTGAAAGTACCATCCGAAAAACCGTTCACAATGCCTTTCTCCTTCAAATATTCAATAGCGTTATAATTTTCATGACTACTCGATACATCATTAAAAGATGCACCGAAAGCCGTCGCGCCAAATATAAAGAATGCCAAAACGAAAATAATTTTTTTCATAAACTTTTAATTTACGAAAAAAACATAACACATCCAATAAAAATAATAAGATTGAACGGTTTTAAATTTGTGGGCTTACTTTAGGATTTAGTACACAAAATCCGTAGGGGAATACTTATCAAGATTTTCATCTCCGATAAGCTCCTGCATATGCGAAACAACTTTGTTTAAAGGTACGGTTTCCTGCACACCTTTGTGCATATCTCGCACAATCACATTTCCCTCGCGCACCTCTGTAAGTCCGATCAAAATTGCATAAGGCACTTGAAATTTATCGGCCATTCTAAGCTGCACATTGATCGATGCCTTCCCCACAGCTCCCATTGTTTTTAGCCCGGCCTCTCTAAGCTGCTCAATTAAAACAAGGCATTTTTTCTTCGCTTCTTTTCCAAGTTGTGCCACAAAAATATGCAAATCGTCCTTCGCAGGCACTTTCACTTTTTCTCTTTTCATATTTGCAATAAGCCTTTCAATTCCGGCTGCATATCCAATCGCCGGGGTATCAGGTCCGCCCATTAGTTTCACAAGTCCGTCATATCTTCCACCGCCTCCGATAGCGTTTTGCGCACCCTTCGTTTTGTCCCAAATCTCAAAAACGGTTCTTGAATAATAATCAAGCCCTCGAATAATTTTCGGATTATCAACATATTCGATTCCAAGTTCATCCAAATAGGATTTTAGCTCTTCATGGAATTCAAGCGATTCTTTGTCGATGTAGTCCTGCATGCTCGGAGCCATTTTCGCAAGAATTTGGCAATCCTCCTCCTTACAATCCAAAAGTCTAAGAACATTTTTTGAAAGCCTGCTTCTGCAAGTTTCACAAAGTGACCTTTCCTTTCCCGTATAAAAATCAGTAAGAACATCCATATATTTCATTCTGCTTTCCGGTGTGCCGATTGTATTGAGCTGAATCGTAAAAAGCCCACCAAGTCCCAGGTCCTCGTTTATTTTCGTAGCGATTTGGATCACTTGAGCATCAAGAGCTGGATCGGATTCTCCAAGTACCTCAAAACCGATCTGCCAAAATTGTCTGTATCTTCCGGCTTGCGGACGATCATATCTGAAATGCGGCTCGATATAATAAAGCATCACTGGTTGCGCAAGTGCGCTCATATTGTTTTGAATATAACTTCGCACAATACCGGCCGTGCCTTCCGGCTTCAGAGTGAGGCTTCTGCCTTTTCTGTCGCTAAAAGTGTACATTTCTTTTGTAACGATATCAGTTGCGTCGCCGATACCTCGCACAAAAACATCGGTATACTCGAAAATCGGCGTTGTGATGCGCTTAAACCCGGCCTGCCTGGCACGGTGACGTACAACTTTCTTAATATAAGTGAAAAATTCATGATCTTTCGGAAGGATATCATGCACCCCTTTTACCGTCTGGTAGGGAGGTGTAAGCCTTGGTTGAAAGATTTCGTCATTTACGACATCGAAATTTTCGTCTGACATTTTTAGAATATTAAAAAAGTACTATAGAATTAAATTACTACAATTAGCCAAATTTTCAATCCCTTTTTAAATTTCGAATTCGGTTGTGGGAAGAATATTGCATTGAGACCTGAATTTTTCCGGGAATTTTTGAAAACGGAAATACCCTGCGGCCGCAATCATCGAGGCGTTGTCCGTGCAGTATTCAAGCGATTTCGGGAATCTAAACTTCAAGTCTTT
>CAYODN010000051.1:0-8261 GCA_964402735.1 uncultured Candidatus Peribacteria bacterium
TGTTTCATCGGTCCGGTTCCGGGCCCAAACGGCAGTACTGTAATAATAAGAAAAAATTAAAATGAAAGTAGATCTATACACACAATCCGGCGAAGTCAAGGGGCAAGTCGAGCTTCCAAAAGAAATTTTCGAAGTGAAATTCAATGCCGATTTGATTCACCAGGCGCTTGTTAGACAACAAGCAAACGCAAGAGACGTTATCGCACACACAAAGACAAAAGGAGATGTCTCGGGCGGAGGTAGAAAACCATACAGACAAAAAGGAACCGGCAGAGCAAGACAAGGATCAAACAGATCCCCTCTCTGGAAAGGCGGTGGTGTAATTTTCGGCCCTCTAAATGAAAGAAATTTCTCAAAGATGATGCCAAAAAAACAAAGACGACAAGCGCTATTCTCGGCTCTTTCGGAAAAAGCCAGACAAAACGCCGTCTTCTGCGTCGAATCTTTCGACACGCAGAAGCCATCCGCAAAATCTTTCAACGAAATGATGAAAAAACTACCTATCAAAAAAGATGCACTCTTTGTTGTTCCTGAAAAAGACGGAAAAATCACACTTTCAGCAAGAAACATCAAAAACGCAAAGACAATTCTTCCCGGATACCTAAACATCGAAGATTTGAGAAAATACGAAAAACTCGTTTTCCTCAAGGATGCGGTGGAAAAACTTTCGTCCACTTTCTTAAAATAACGCAAAACAATGAAAACATACACAGTGATATTAAAACCGTTGATTACCGAAAAAAGCGCAATAGACCAAACAAAAGGAGTATATTCGTTCTTGATCAACAGAACATCCACAAAAATCGATGTTAAAAAAGCAATCGAACAAATCTACGGAAAAAAAGTTAAAAGCGTCACAACCCAACTTCAACCGAGAAAAGTTAGAATCGTCGGAAGAGGCAGGGTTCTCACGAAAAGAGATTTCCAAAAAGTGGCAAAAGTGACACTGATCGGAAAAGAATCAATCGATGTAAACAAAGTCGGAGAAAAGAAAGTTTCTACAAAAACAGTTACAAAATCCAAAAAAATTAAAGCTGAATAATTTAATACAATGGCAGTAAAAAAGTTTAAACCCACAACACCGGCCCGAAGACACATGAGTGTAGCTTCCTTTGAAGAAGTTACAAAATCCAAACCGGAGAAATCACTCATCGTTCGAAGAGCGAAAAATGCAGGTAGAAATTCCTACGGCAGAATAACTTGTAGACACAGAGGCGGTGGAAATATCACAAAATACAGAATCATCGATTTCAAACAAACCGACAAAATCAATATTGAAGGACGCGTTGTCGGAATCGAATACGATCCGGGAAGATCAGCATACATCATGCTGGTTAATTACAAAGACGGCGAAAAGAGATACCACCTCGCCCCCACCGGAATCAAAGTTGGAGACAGAGTTCTTTGCGCCGAAAAAGCGAAAATCAAAGAAGGTTCTCGCCTACTCATCAAAAACATTCCAATCGGATTCGCAATTCACAATATTGAAATGCACAGAGGAAAAGGCGGACAACTCGGAAGATCAGCGGGTACAAGCATCAAGCTCGTTTCACTCGAAGGTGAACTGGCTCAAATTCAAATGCCATCCGGAGAAATCAGACTTGTCGACAAAGAATGCTACGCATCAATCGGAATCGTTTCGAATATTGATCACTCAAACATCAAAATCGGTAAAGCCGGACGAAAGCGCCACATGGGCTGGAGACCGACAGTTAGAGGATCTGTAATGAACCCTGTTGATCACCCGCATGGAGGTGGTGAAGGTAGATGTTCGATCGGTTTAAAACAACCGAAAACACCATGGGGTATGCCGGCTCTCGGATACAAGACAAGAAAAAGACACTACACAGACAAAATGATCGTCAAAGATCGAAGAAGATAATAAATTATTAATACTTACTTAGTATGGCCAGAAGTTCAAAAAAAGGACCGTTCATAGAACCGAGATTACTTAAAAAAGTTGAAGTTCTAGAATCAAGCGGAAGCAAAAAACCGATCAAAACTTGGTCCAGAAGATCAACAATAGCTCCCGAATTCGTAGGACACACGTTCACGGTTCACAACGGACACCAATTTATTCCGGTATTCATCACTGAAAATATGGTAGGCCACAAACTCGGAGAATTCTCTCCCACAAAGAAATTCAAAGGACACGGAGGAAAACTCGCTAAAGCAACTGCAACTTAAACCATTAAAATAACATGATAGCAAAACTAAGACAATACAGGACTTCTCCGAAAAAAGTAAACCTAGTGGCTTGCTTGGTGAGAACGCTTCCTGTTACACAAGCGATCGATACATTGAGATTTACTCCGAAAAAAACTGCGCCCGTTCTCAAAAAATTGATAGAAAGCGCAATAGCAAACGCTGAGAATAATTTCAAACAATCGAAAAACGCACTCTATATCAAAGAAATTCTTGTTTCCGAAGGACCCACTCTAAAAAGATCAGTCCCCGTTTCAAGAGGAAGAGTACATCCGATTTTGAAAAGAACATCAAACATAATTGTAAAACTCGCGGTAATTGAAAGCATGGAAAAAGCAGCGGTAGAAAAGAAAGTTTCAAAGAAAACAACTAAAGCGAAAGCCGAAGTGTCAGAGGAAACAAAACCAACGGAAGAAAAAGTTAAAAAAACAAGAAAAACAACTAAATCTAAATAACTCATCACATGGGACAAAAAGTAAATCCAAACGGGATTAGACTGGGTATAACGAGAGATTGGACCTCCAAATGGTTCGCTCCCACAAAAAAATTCGCAAAATTATTCCACCAAGATTTGGCATTGGAACAAGCGATCAGAAAAGAACTAAACGCTGAAGGAATTTCAACAATCGAAATACTAAGAGCTCAAGGAAAAATAATCGTTGATATATACACCGCAAAACCGGGACTCATTATCGGAAGAGGTGGTGAAACAATAGAAAAACTCAAAGAGACATTGAAGAAGAAATTCAACGAAAACTTCATGATCAACATTAAAGAAATCAAGAAACCCATGCTTGATGCAAATGTTGTCGGTGAACTTATTAAATTACAAATCGAAAAAAGAATATCATACAGAAGAGCCGCAAAGCTCGCCCTCGAAAAAGTAATGGAATCGGGCGCTCTCGGATGCAAAATCTATGTTGGAGGTCGTCTAAACGGAGTTGAAATCTCCAGAAGCGAATTCTTCTCAAAAGGAAAAATCCCTTTACAGACCTTCCGCGCTGACATAGATTACTGTTCGACTCACGCAATGATGAGCTACGGAAAAATCGGCGTAAAAGTCTGGATTTACAGAGGAGATGTATTCAAAAAAGATTTGGAAATGCGACTCAAACAACATATCGAAGAAATTAAACAGTAAAAAACATGCTTCAACCAAAAAAAACAAAGCACAGGAAGGTACATAGAGACAGAGGTTGCGATAAAGGTTTAGCCTATCGAGGCAATAAAGTCTCCTTCGGTACATACGGACTCAAAGCTACGGAAGGCGGAGAAATCACTTCAAGACAAATTGAAGCCGCAAGACGAGCAATGACAAGATACACGAAAAGAGGTGGAAAAATCTGGATCACTATTTTCCCGGATAAACCACTCACAAAGAAACCCGCAGAAGTTCCGATGGGATCCGGAAAAGGTTCCCCGGAATACTTCGTTGCAGTAGTTAAGGCCGGAAGAGTACTCTTTGAAATGGCTGGTATTGATTTGCATTCAGCAAAGGAAGCAATGAGAAGAGCCGCCGACAAACTACCGGTAAAAACCAAATTTATTAATACCGAAGAATAATCAATCACCATGAAAACACTTGAAGAAATAAGAAAAACCGAAACCGCAAAACTGCAGGAAGAACTAAAAGCGCTTACAAAAGAACTCTTTGAAAAAAAATTCGAAGTGAAAAACGGACAAGCGAAAGACTCACACACAATTGCTCTTCTCAAAACTCAAATAGCTCAAATCAAAACGGTTTTGAGAGAAAAAGAATTAAACAATAAATAATTACTATAATGAGAGAACTAAAAGGTGAAGTCACCTCAACAAAAAGAGAAAAAACACTCACGGTAACTGTTCACAGTTATCTCACACATCCGAAATACCTGAAAAAATACCGAGTATCAAAGAAATTTCAAGTGGATAATCCTGAAAACAAAACATTCGAATTGGGTGATGAAGTAACATTCTATGAGACACGTCCGCTCTCAAAAACAAAAAGATGGACAATAGTTAAACCGGAAATTAAATAACACTAATATGATTCAACAGGAAACTTGGTTAAAAGTAGCTGACAATACCGGCGCAAAATGGCTTGAATGTATCAAAGTCCTTGGCGGAACAAGAAGAAGATATGCCTATCTCGGAGACGTTGTTGTAGCTTCCGTAAAAGAAGCCACCCCAAGAGGAATGGTTAAGAAAAAACAAGTTGTTAAAGCGGTAATCGTCAGACAAGTAAAAGAATTCGCAAGAAAAGACGGTACACTCATCAGATTCGATGAAAACGCAGCCGTAATCGTAGACAAAGACAACCAACCGAAAGGCACTCGTGTATTCGGCCCTATCGCAAGAGAACTTAGAGAAAGAGGATTTCAAAAAATTATATCATTAGCTCCTGAAGTATTATAAAAATATGAAACTACAAACAAACGACACGGTTCAAATCATTACAGGCAAAGATAAAGGCAAAAAAGGCAAAATAATGAAAGCTTTTCCAAAAAGCGAGAGAATCGTTGTTGAAAAAGTAAATATCAGAACAAAACACATCAAAAAATCACAAGGCAGATCCGGAGAAATTGTAAAATACGAAGCGGATATAAACGCATCAAATGCAATGCTCGTTTGTCCAAACTGCAGCAAACCTACAAGAGTCGGATACTCGATAGATAAAGATGGAAAGAAAAACAGAGTATGCAAAAAATGCAAAGAATTAATCGTAAATAAAAAGAACTAACGCAAACCTAATAATATGGCAAAATCCACTCAAAAAAATTCGGAAAGAAAAGACCTGCTTTCTCTTTATAAAGAAACAATCGTTCCCGAATTGAAAAAACAATTAAACGAAAAGAACATAATGGCTATTCCGAAGCTCACAAAGATCACGATCAATGCGGGTATCGGTACTTATGTTAAAAAACAAGGTCAAAAAGATTTCTCACACATCGTTGAAAATCTTGAAAGAATCTCGGGCCAAAAACCGGTTACCACTCTTTCCAAAAAAGCCATATCGAATTTCAAAATCAGACAAGGCGAACCTCTCGGAGTTATCGTTACACTAAGAGGAAAAAAGATGTACGATTTTATGAACAAACTGATCAATATAGTTCTTCCACGAGTTAGAGACTTCAGAGGAGTTTCAAAAAAATCCTTCGACGGAAACGGAAATTACTCACTCGGTTTCAAAGAACACCTCGCATTTCCGGAAATCAAGCCGGACGACGTGATGAAAATTCACGGTCTACAAGTAAATATTTGTACCAACGCAAAAGATAATGCCAAAGCATTGGCTCTTCTTGAAGCGTTTGGATTCCCATTCAAAAAAAATTAACAAACAATTTAAATGGCACGATTAGCACTTGAACTAAAAGATGAAAGAAAAAAGGAAAAATTGCTCAAAGCCATAAACGATGGCAAAAAAGCAAAATTCGCTACAAGAGTTCACAATAGATGCAAACTATGCGGTAAAAAAGGCGGATATATGAGAAAATTCGAAGTTTGCAGAATTTGTTTCCGCGAACTCGCAAGCAAGGGTAAAATAATGGGAGTCAAAAAATCATCTTGGTAAAAAATAATACAACATAAATATGTACACAGATCCAATAGCAGACTTATTAACAAGAATAAGAAACGCTCAAAAAGCGAATAAAATGGATATTTCCGTTCCCTATTCGAAAATTAAAGAGGAAATTTTATCCGTTATGAAGAAGTATAAATTCATAGCCGATTACAAAACTGAAGGAGAAAAAGTATCCGAGAAAGTACTTACAATCGTACTTGATGAAAACAGAGGAGGAACCGAACTAAAAAGAATTTCAAGCCCGGGCCAAAGAATATATAAAGCGGCAAACGAGCTTAAAAGACTCAAAAGCGGACTTGGAATACAAATTCTTTCCACTTCCAAAGGTATTATGTCTAATATAGATGCAAAAAAACAAAACCTTGGAGGCGAAGTATTGTGCGAAATACTATAAACAATAACAACTACTTACAATGTCGAGAATAGGAAAAAAACCAATCTTAATACCAAACGGCGTCGAAGCTAAGATACTGGAAAATGAAATCACCATAAAAGGACCGAAAGGAACACTTTCATACAAAGTAAATCCGCAGATCACGATTGAAATTGAAGACGGAAAGATCGTTCTAAAAAAGACAAACGAGGAAAACCTCACAAAATCTTTATACGGATTATCAAGAACTCTTGTAAACAACATGGTTGAAGGAGTTACAAAAGGATTCTCAAAATCAATGGAAATCGTTGGAGTGGGTTTCAAAATCAAGCTCGCCGGTAAAAACGCTGTGTTAAACCTCGGTTTTTCACACGATGTAACATTCCCTATTCCGCAAGGCATTGAAATTAAAATCGACGAACAAAACAAGAACAAATTCACCATTCACGGAATAGATAAAGAATTGGTTGGAAAAGTGGCCGCAAATCTTAGAGAACTGAAAAGACCGGAACCATACAAAGGAAAAGGAATAAAATACGAAAACGAATACATCAGAAGAAAAGCCGGTAAAGCAGCCGGAGCGGCATAAAAATAATTCTTAAATCACAATAAATAAATGTCAAACGTTAAACTCACATTAAGAAAAAAAAGACATCTTAAGGTCAGGAAAAGAATCTTAAATGCAAAAGAACTTAGACCACGCCTCGTTGTCTTTAGAAGCTTAAATCATATTTACGCACAAATCATCGACGATAAAGAAGGAAAAACACTCGTTTCAAATTCCGATATGAAGCTCGAAAAAGCCGGTACAAAAACTGAAATGGCGAAAAAAGTTGGAAAAGAAATCGCTGAAAAAGCATTGGCAAATAAAATCGATACGGTTGCTTTCGACAGAAACGGATATAAATATCACGGCAGAGTAAAAGCTCTAGCTGAAGCGGCAAGAGAGGCCGGTTTAAAATTCTAACCAAACCCAAAACGTATGTCTAAAGGAGCACATAAAAAATCAAAACAAGTAAAGAGAGACCCTAAAGAATTTCAAGAAGAAGTAATTCAAATTGATAGAGTTACAAGAGTGGTTAAAGGAGGACGAAAAATGAGATTTAGAGCAACTGTTGTAATTGGAAATAAGAAAGGAAAAGTGGGATATGGTCTCGGCAAATCAAACGAAGTCACCGGAGCCATCAAAAAAGCCATTGATCAAGCTAAAAAAAGCCTTATTGAAATTCCGATCGACAACACCACAATCCCCCACATGGCGAAGAAAAAATTCAAATCGGCAAAATTATTGATTATGCCGGCCGGTCCGGGTACGGGTATTATCGCAGGTGGTCCAACAAGAAAAATTGCTGAACTTGCAGGTTTAAAAGATCTTTTATGTAAATCTTTCGGAACATCGAATAAAGTAAATGTAACAAAAGCCACTTTCGAATGTTTTAAATTATTGAAAGTAACACCTATAATGCTTAAGAAGCAAAAAGAAAGAGCATCTCAAAAAGAAGCTCAAGCAAAAGTACAAGCTGAAAAAGCAAAAATCGCAAAAGATGCAAAACCGGCAACAAAACCGGTAGCAAAGCCTGCACAAAAACCTGCTGAAAAGAAACCGGTAAAAAAAGAATTGGCAGAAAAAAAAGATTAAATAAATAATAAATCCACATACAATGTCATTATTAGAATTACGCAGCAAAGCGAATAAAAAAAGAAAAAGAATAGGACGAGGTAATTCCGCAGGTCAAGGCTCTACAGCCGGCCGTGGAAATAAAGGAACACATCAAAGAACGGGAGGAAAGGTGTCTCCGGGTTTTGAAGGAGGACAAACACCTTTCTTGAGAAGAATGCCAAAACTCAAAGGTTTTAAAAATCCGGGAAAAATCTCTTATCAAGTTGTAAAAACGGACATCTTAAATAAATTCGATCAAGGCCAAACCGTAAACATTAAGTCGCTTTACGAAAAAAAGATGATTTCAAAGAAAAACGTTCCGGTAAAACTTCTATGCGGAAAAGACAAACTCATTGTGAAACTTAATATTGAATTGCACAAAGCATCTGCCTCCGCACTCGAAGCACTGAAAGATTCCGGAAGCGAGTTCAAAGCGCTTCAATAACAAAAGCCCTTAAACC